>JAFGWI010000084.1 GCA_016937215.1 Spirochaetales bacterium
AAAAGGAAGCAGCCTCAGTAAACCTGTGAGGGAGTTTTTTGAACCCCGCTTGGGTGTTGATTTGGGTAATGTGAAAGTTCATACGGGTTCAAATGCCAACACGCTGGCCCGTTCGGTGAATGCCCGGGCTTTTACTTACCAGAACCAGATTGTTTTTGGTAAGGGACAGTATCAGCCGGGAACAACCGAGGGAAATAAGCTGATTGGGCATGAGTTGGTGCATACGGTGCAGCAAGGAAAAGCAATTTATAGAAAACCTGATCTACCCAATCTTCGTGCTTCTGATGAATTCTATGAATTACTACAAAATATTGAAAAGACCACAAAATTTCCAATTTATTCGATGATATTGAATTCCCCAACACTTCGACCATATGCTGTTGAACAAGCAGCAAAAGCTGATATACTTGAAAACACCAGTACTCATCCCGGAACTACTTTTAAGGGAACTGTTGGTGAAGCATACGTTCTCTATAGATTATTATATGCTGGAAATGAAAAAAATGCGTGGCTAACCGATATGTTTAATTTTGCTTTTCCGCAACCTATGACTATGATAGAAGAAGGTATAAATAAACATTTAGGAGATTATTCTTTAGAATCGTTTAGTGAATTATTAGGACTGCTTGATGGTTATATGCCGGATTTATTACTACTACGTCTAGGAGGTGAGTTTGAAGTTAAAACAGGAGCTGTTGATACTCGATTAGAAGTTGTTCCAACTATTAATAATGCAATTACAAAAGATAATACTCGGGTGCATCAACATAGGTTGGGAAGTGAAACTTGTGTATGTTTATATGAAATTACTACTAGTTGGGCTATTAACCATCTAATAAAAAGAGCTATTGATGTAGCAACTTGGGCTAATTTAGTAAGTAGACTAAAAAAATCAATTCCGGTTTATTCCATTCTTGCAATTGATAGAGGTGCATATTTTAATTTACTAAGAAATAATCCAGATAAAGCTCGAGAATTGGTCAATACTGTTACTTCTAAAGGTGGTATTATTCAATTATTTAGTGATCTTTCAAAAGAGGCGGGTGAAAGAAGTCGTGATATAATTTCAAAAATTAAAAGTCTACCCTAACTCTTTATAAAGAATCAAAGGAGGTTTTATTTATGTCTGTTATATTTAGTTTGCGTTTATTTGATTATGATAAATATATACAAATTTTTCCAACTCTAAAAATGATAGCGAAAAATAAAATTACAAATAATGATAAAGTTAAAAAAATAATTGAAGAAGCACTACATGTTACAACTTCACCGGAATTTTCTTTTTATAATCATGATTTTAGTATTGTTGAAGATTGGCCACAATTATTAAAAGGATTTATTCAAGAATTACATTCATTCAACAAAATTAATTTAACATTAGAAACCGCTAATGAATATATAGAATGTATAATTGCGTTATTATGTATGCCAAAATTTCAGTTTTATTATACATCACTAACAACTAATATTTCTGAAAATTATATTGCTTTAGGTCGATTCGATGGTAGATTATTAGGACAGCTTCAAAAGAATACAAATTGGTTTAATAAAATATTTGAATGGGATTTCCCCTTTGATCGTCCTGATTTTAAATATGGTGATGCTATGGCATTATTTACACCAACGCAATTGATGGAATGTGAGAAAGAATTAAAGGCTTTGTCTAACTTTTTTTCCGATAATGAAAAGGTTCGATATCATTATAATAGGTTATATCGTTTAGTAACGAAAGTTACAGAAAATACTTCAACTTATCGAATTGTACTATGTGAAGAATGAAGAATTCTTAAATTATATTCATTAATTTAATTCAAATTTGAGATGAAATAGACCATATTATTTTTTCCACCAAAGGATAACCCATGAACCGGAACAGCCATTACAACGACGAATTACCCCATAAAAAAACAAACAAAGCGCAACCCCAAAGAAAACAAAAGAAAACCGACTCTCAAACCCAGTCACCGGACCGTTTCGCTCTTTTTCTTTCATCAGTGGGAAACCAGCAAATTGCCCAACTCTTCGGTGGTGGACAGATTCAGGCCAAGCTTGATATAAGCACCCCCGGCGATAAATACGAACAACAGGCAGACAATATGGCTGATCAGATGATGAAGATGAATCCCGGTTCTGTTTCATTAAAAACAAATATCGATACAGTTCAAACAAAAGGTGGTAATGGTGGTGATGTTCCGAGCACAACCGAAAAGGATATTAAAAATATATCAGGAAAAGGAAACAGCCTTAGCAAACCTGTGCGAGAATTTTTTGAACCTCGACTTGGCGTGGACCTGGGTAATGTGAAAGTCCATACCGGTTCCAAGGCCAATGCCCTGGCTCGCTCGGTGAACGCCCGGGCTTTTACATACCAGAATGAAATTGTTTTTGGCAAGGGTGAATACCAGCCGGGAACCACTGAAGGTAAAAAGCTGATTGGACATGAACTAGTGCATACGGTGCAGCAAAATAGCGGTTTGCAAAGGAAGCTTGACGGAGTCCTTCAATGCGAACACGATGTGACAACAACCCGGGGAGTAAATGAAGATACACGTTCTCGCTCTGCAGCCACTCAGGGAGAAATTGTAATCATGAGCGGCGGTCCGACCAGTCACCTTAAAGACCCTGATCATGATGCCAACCCGGTCAATTTTTTAACAACAGCACGGGTACGCATAGAAAATTATATACAAAGTGCTTTTGGCAACCGATCCTTAATGACACCGCAGGACCGTATCGTTTGGGTTATCATGCGGCCTCCTTATATTTATCGTGCAGAAGAGGATGGTAAACCCGGTAATGAGTATTTGGATCTGATTCACGCGCGAATGCCAAGATTACAAAGCTTCTGGGACTCCATGAAAGAAGGATCAGAAGCAGCCAGCGACTCTTCTATCTCTACGGGAGAGGCAGCTATTTCAGTCCATTTTGTGGATACTGAAGAGGCCTTTATTAACTTTATGAACCAGGGTTCAGCCTCAGTTGATGGGGAACGGGCTTTACCAGTGAAACGTTTTGAGTATTTTGGCCATGGGGCACCAGGACAATTAATGTTTATGCATAACTGGGACCACAAGGTCCGGCAAGGTTCAGGTGATGTTGCTTTCAGCACCGGCGATATTTCAAAGCTGGATCCAGATGCCTTTGCTGAAGACGCTGAATTTCGAAGCTG
This sequence comes from Spirochaetales bacterium, assembly GCA_016937215.1. GTDB lineage: Bacteria > Spirochaetota > Spirochaetia > SZUA-6 > JAFGRV01 > JAFGWI01. Next base: position 3,170 of record JAFGWI010000084.1, read on the forward strand.
GGCGTGTAATACAGCCACCCCTATGGGTTCAACTTCCGGATGGACTTTTGGACGCGGAACTTTGGGCAAGGGAGCGCGATTTTCCGAGGAATGGGTAAAACGTCTGGGAGGACGCGCTGTCGCTCCATTTGGCCGCACCAGTTATAATAATGCCCATGAAGGACGGGTGGAACTGGCTGAAGAGGATTACTATGGAGGATCTACTCCTTATTGGGTGACCAGTGAAGCTAAGGACTTTGGAAAATCAAAAACTTCTAAGTATGTTCCCGTACAACATCCGGTCATTGAAGAAACGACTATAAAACAAACAGTAAGTAAAGAACCGCCTGGAACAGGAAGTTATAAAATCGAAGACATGGAAATTAAAGTCCCAACACGAGTGGATATTTCACCTGATACAAATGATCCTGCATGGCAAGGTATCCTACAGGAATTAGGGCAGCGAGCCTATGCGGAAACTTTTGAAACCGATGATATTCCTAATACACTCTATTCTGCTTTTCATGATGTGGGCAATTCTGTTTCCGCCCATTCACAAGGGTTCCGAATTGAAACAGCGGTTCGAAATAATGTAAAATACTGGCGCGTCAAAGGTTCTAGTGGTTCTATTCGAAGCGGCTGGTATTTAATGGACGACTTTGTGCCCTCTACCCAGTCTGCAAGAGAACTCAGCAGGATGATGAATCCCGGAGTTGCCCTACGCAGTGGGGCACTCAGTAAGTCCAATGCCATTCTGACAGTAGCAGGGACAACTCTGGACTACGCTATCGATCCTGCAAAGGAATTTGGTTCAGATTATTTTGTTGATGTTGGTTTTGACTTAGCTAAAGCAGCAGGTTCCAGTGCCGTGGGCAGCTGTATAGGAGCAGCCACAACCAGTTGGCTAGCGGGCGGGGCATTAGGAGCATCCATTGGTTCAGCTGCGCCGGTAGTAGGAACAATAGTCGGGTTTGTGGTTGGAATTTTAGTGGCCATGGCCATAGAATATTTCATAGAAGATTATCGCGCCGCACTAAAAAGCTATTTCAACCGGCAAACCGGTGATACCTGGATTCCCTTCTGGGAAATGGGAGGTTCAAAATAATGAGGCACATAAAAAAAATAGGCTGTATTCTACTCCTGAGTTTTTTCTTTTTCATTTCCTGCGTGGAAACCAGCGAGAAGGGAAAAGAGTGGGATAATTCCTTTTTATATATTGATAAACTAAGTTATAAAGGGCTTCCGCTCATCACCACGGAAAAGAGACTGGTCGACATCTTGGGCGAACCCGATGCCATAAATACAGAATTATCCATTCAGCCAAGTGAATCAGGAAGTTTTGGTGATGAAATCGAATGTCAGGTTTATATTTATTATGTGGGAGTTGATGGTTTATTATGCTTTTGGGTTTATAATAACCAGGCTATTATTTATCGCATTGATTTTTCAGACCCCAGAATTATCCTGGATTATAAATATGGTAGTATTCAGCTTTCCCGTAGTTTAAATTACCAGCAGGCAAGCACACTCTTTTCAGCAGCGTCCGGCACGATCACAGGAGATGGAAAAACATACCAGACCCTGACCTTTAACACAAATTCCCGATCAAAAATATCCACTTATGCAACTCCGATATTAACTTTTAGTGAAAATAATTTAAGTCATTTATTTTATTATCCTGAATTCTATTAAGGATATTCATAATGAATTCTACCCACCCCATAACATCCTAACCGATTATCTTCTTTGGGATGATGACTTTGACAAACGAGCGATAGTCAACCATGATCAACAAAAAGTCGACCGTCTTATTAACCAAAACACGGCCGTGTTTCCAACTAAAAGACGGTCGTCTTTTGAACAGAAACACGACCGTCTTTTTAAGCACCGAAAAAATAAAAACCCATTTTCACTATTCAAATGTAAATATCCAACAAAATATATTCTTCATCTTCTAATCCTCAAACATCCAACATTAAACCTATCATAAAATGGCCTTATTTTTGCCACAAAAGTTTTACAATTATTTTACAATCCAGGTCCGAAAATCCCACGTTTTTTGCCCATTAATTTCTATATATATATGAAGACCGAAAAAAATAAACAGCCATAAAAAAGGGAAAAAGACCATTCTTTACCGAAAAAAAATTCCAATAAACGTCGTTGGCGTGATAATGGAATTTTTAAAGTATAAGAAAAATCTAGAATCATACTTATACCGGCTTTTTCCAATAACTAACGGAGGACACTATGTCAATCAATTATTATCTAAGTCAAAACCCATTTAGCAATGGCAAAAAATATTTTGCCAGAACCATTACCAACAGTCAAATATCAGAGAAAGAACTTCTTGAAGCCATGGCCGGAAAAGGAACATCATTAACACCAACTGAACTTCGAGGTGTTGTGGATTTGCTGAAAAATACCATCAGTGAATTTCTGATTAAAGGCAGCCAGGTAGAATTGTATAACTTTATCACCTTGTCACCCAGGGTAAAAAGTAATATCAACGATAATGACCAGCCATTCAGCCATAAAACAGGTCAAATCAAAGTGTTTTGTCGAATAAATAAAAAGCTTACAGACGCCCTACGTAAAGCGGCTGTTGTGGAGCGAAAAGACAACGAAGAAAAAGCACCCAAAATTACCGATGTAAAATCCGGCAAAGCCAAGGAAAACGCTATTCGATGGCCTTACTCAACTAGCTTGAAAGGCAATAACCTGCAACCCTATGGCTGCCATATCAAAGGTATTGAAATGGTGAGTATTGAAAATGACACATTAAACCTGGTAGTGCCAGTAAAGGATCTTATCATGGATCACACCAGCGCCAGAGAAATAAGTTTTTCCATCAACCATAATTTTACAATCCCCGATTGGCTCACAAAGCAATTACCTATATATCTGCGAATACAATACACTGGCGAAACCGACAGAATGACTCATTATTCAAAAGTCGTAAAAACCTATTGGTTAAGCGCTCCCCAAGAAACTACAAACAGCACCAACAACAAAGTATACAAGGAGGAAGTAGCATAATGGTAGCTCTGAAAACCCATGAAAATAAGCTATTCTCAATTTGAGTACAATTTGGCGAACTTTCAGTGCAGGCTATCGTAAAACTCCCCAACAAACGGAGAATAGCTTATAAAAATCACGTCCCCGGAAACCCGGAGGCTTTTTTTTGATCATCCGGGTTACACAAAAAAAAGAGCTATTCCTTGTTGAACACGATCATACTTAGCTTGACAAGCAATGACTTTGGTCTTATTAGTTTAGCTAATGACTGAAACTGGTTGCTAACAGCTTAGGGATCGGAGCCATGAAGAACCATTTTTTCAAAAATGGTTCTTCAAAGCGTTTTTCGCCTGCTTTTCTCAGGCGAAAAACCTTCGGAGCAAGCGCGTAGTGGCATAGAGCCCGGCCAGAGCCCTTCAGGGCTGAGGCAAGCTCCGAAAACCAATCGCTTATTCATTTACTTTGACCTTATTATCAATACAAATTCACCTTAGCCAAAGACTTCATCAAAACATCGTGAGTAAAATTCCCCTTGTCAATCACTCCGGCCACTTTCAGCTCTTTCAGCACATCATTATAATTCTTGTAACTGCTCACCACGATAATGGGCAGTTCATCATAGTCTGAATTGCCTCGAATTTGCTGAATCATTTCAAGACCGTTCATCACAGGCATTTCAATATCGCTGATCACGCAGTCGATGTTTTCTTTTTCAAGGATTTCAAGGGCTTCCTTGCCATTACCTGCTTCAAAAACATTGAAATTCTGTTTGGTGAGAATTTTCTTTTCCGAGGTCCGCGTTACCTTGGAATCCTCCACAAGGAGAATATTCTTGAAGCCGATATTATGACTCACCTCTTCATCGTGAAGCATCTTGGTCAGGCTCACCTTTCCTTCCTTGAAAATTTCAAAAAGGGTGGCCACATTCACAACAGGGATAACTCTTTCAAGACCCAATAAAACACCGCCGATAATCACCCTTAGCTGGTTTTTAAGGGCCCGGGTCCTGGAGATGATCAATTTCTTTTCCATTACAACATCTTCTATAATCAAGCCTGTCACTTCATCCATATAACGGCAAATCAGAATAACCAGAAAACTGTCGCTAATCTGCTGGCCCAGACCAAAGGTATCGGCAAGGTCAATCAGGGAAATATCCAGGTTTTTATATGTTATCTGCTGGTCCTTGTTCATATCAGTTTGAATTATTTGCGATTTCTTGACAAACAAAACCGATTCAACATAGGAAGAAGGAATTCCATACAAGCGGTTTTTCAGTGAAAAAATGGTAACCGGCAGATAGGAACTCACAAGGGGCAAGGTGATGTTGAAAGTAGTCCCCTTTCCCAAAAAACTCTGCACCTTGATTTCACCGTTCATCTGCTTCACGGTTTCGGCCACCACATCCATCCCTACCCCGCGGCCGGAAAAATCACCCACCTCTTTGGTTGAAAAGCCCGATTCAAAAATCAAGGCGATAATTTCATTTTCAGTCATTTTCGCGGCCTGAGCATCGGTGATCACACCCTTTTCAAGGGCTTTGGTTCTGATTCTGTCTATATTCAACCCATAGCCATCGTCACTCACTTCCACAATAACATTTTCACCCTGATGAATAGCCAGCAGCCTGATTCGCCCTATCTCTCCTTTTCCCGAGGCTTCCCGGTCTTCAGGTTTTTCTATACCATGGTCCACGGCATTACGCAAAAGATGAATCAGCACGTTTTTCAGGTTTTCCACCATGGTTTTATCGAGTTCCACTTCCGAACCTTTCACAACAAAGTTGACTGTTTTCCCTGTGTTTTCAGCCACATCGCGGACAAGCCGGGGGAAAATGTCAAAAATGGTGGAAAGGGGCACCAATTTAAGTTTGGTGATCTCATCCTGAAACTGCCTGGCTGCCAAATCATAAAAGGCCAACTCATGTGAAAAATCATTGGCTGCTTCACCCAAAGCCTTGGCATTAGGATCTTCAGGATTGATGCGGCCAAGTTCAATTTCAATGGCACGAAGTTTGTTCAGGATATAATTAAAGCGACTGGAATAACGCGGGAAAGCGCTGCTGACCTTTACCAGGCTTTCGAGCTTGTTAACATTAATATTCAGGTACTCGGCTTTTGAGGCTGCTTTTTGTTCCGAAGCCCCCTCCGACCCGGCAGATTTGGGCGAAGAGGCCTTTTTGTCATCATTCACCTTGGCAATTTTCTTTTGCGCTGAATCTGCCTTCCCGCTCATTTCATCATCGCTGTCACCTTTGTTTGATGAAGAAACCTCCGACGGCTTAAAAGGGCCTAAATCGATAGCTAGTTTTTTTCCCGGCAGCTGAGCCACGGCATTCTGTATCAAATCCAGAATTGAAAAAACCGCTTTTACTATTTGGGGCAAACTCTCTAGATCAGCCCCCTCAAAAAGCAAAATATAATCTTCTATTCGATGACAAGCCTCGCTGATATCGGAAAACCCCAACATGCGGCTATCACCCTTAAGAGTATGAATTTCACTTTTCAGAATTTTTATTTGATCGGCCTGAACGCCGTCCCTTTCCAAAACCATCACCGCGTTATTCGATTTTGTCAAATGCTCTTTGGCTTCCTGCAAGAATATATTTACAATTTCATTATCCATGGTGCTTCTCCTTCCGGAAATATTCAAAACTGATCAAGGGCGTCAATATTTCGTTATAAATCAAAAAACCCCAATGCATAAATGGCTCCTGCCGCGATCGTAAAAACCGGGGAGAAAGCATAATCCTGTTCACCGCGATATTTTCGATTTCATAATCGCCTGAAATACCCAGAATATAGGGCGAATCGTTCAAGCTTTCCTTCATATAAATCAGCGAATCCAAAGGCCGGCTTTTGCCGGTCAATAGATGCAACAGATCAATATAAGTATCACGCTCCTGGATTTTTTTGATTTCCTCAACACTGCCTTTGGCTATGGTCTGCTTATCAATTCGATCGATTTCATACAAATTCAATCCCACACAGAATCCTTCATCAAAAACAGCCAGAATATCCAAATAATCCAATTGATTCTCATCCATAAAAACCACTTCCCCTTATTGCACGTAACGTGAAGCAAAAAGCCTGGCAATATCCAGCACTCCGTAATTCGCTTCGTTTACCGTCAGTTCCTCGGCAATAAAAGCATGGTCCGCTTTTTTCTTTACATCCTGAATAGGCTTAATGGACTTCACCTCTATGGAAACCAGATCCATGATACGCAGAACAGGAAACCCGATTTTAACTTCATTTTGCTCGATAATAATCATCTTCCGGTAATCCTTTTCAGAAGCCTGCTTTTCCAGTATTTTGGACAAATAAAGCACTGGTATGATTTCACTGCGCACATTGATTATGCCCATGACATAATCGGGCGTAAAGGGAATCACGGCTATGTCCCTTACATCCTGAAGATCAAAAACCTCGCGAAGGTATTCAATTTGTATGGCCAGACGAGTCGAACCGATCTCCACAATCAGAAAATCCTTTACGATATTCACATCTTTGCTTTTCTTTTCCGATTTCTTTTCAAGACCGGTGATGATCTCATCAATCCTTTTTTCTGCCATTTCCTGCCTCCCCTGATAACTTAAAACTTATTAATTTCAGCGCGTATCTCTTTGTATTTTTCCTTTGACACAGGAAAAATTTCACAAATGAATTGGTCATTATTACTTTTTAAATTAACTTTAGCCTGTCGCATATGATTTTCCGCGAGCTTCTGCTCGCCTAATTTCATGTAATATTTACCGTAAAAATACTGGACCAGAACCGATTGGGAATTAATATAGGCCGCTGTTTTTAATTCAAACAACGCGTTATCCAGCATATTGAGCCCCAGATAAATTAAAACCAGCAAGATGTGGGGGTCTAGCAATGTTGGATTAATAAAAATCGCCTTGCGGCAAATATTCGAAGCCTCCAGCAATTTTCCCTGATCAAAAAGGTATTCGCCCTTTACCGTATAAAAAACATCAGAAATAATCACCATATCTTCCAGAATATCAAATAAAAAAATACAGTCATTTAATTCCTGGGTTTCACAAGCCGTAAGAATTCGATAAAATAATTCCTTTTTCAGTTCAGGTCTGTTCAAATTAATTTTACCATGAAAATCATCGCGCATTTCCGCCAAGGGCAGAAGTGATTCATCAAATCGCGGACGCTCCATGGCATGGTCCGATTGCTTTTTAAAAGCATAGGAATTCCCGTACCAAATCAAGGAAAAATCATGGTTTATCGTATTCAAGGTTTCAGAATAACCTAAAAACAAAATACCATTATCATTGAGGATATGATGAAAATCGGAAATAAGCTTTTCTATGGACCTTTGATTAAAATAGATAATAACATTCTCGCAAAATATAATATCAACACCTTGATAAAAATTAAGTTCAAAGGGTTGATGAATCAAATTCACCACCTTGAATTTGACCATTTTTTTTATATCAGAGTGAATGGCAAAATATTCAACACCCTCTATCACTCTTTTATCAAAATATTTTTTAGAATATTCGGGATTCATATTCCGGAAACGATAAGCTGAAAACAAACCCTTCTCAGCCGCGGAAACAGCCAGTTCATTTATATCCACACCAAGAATATCTATGCGCCACTTGGAAACATCAGGTATGAGATCGCGCGCAATCATGGCGATGGTATAAGACTCTTCGCCTGTGGCGCATCCGGCGGACAAAAAACGCAAATAATAATTCTTGTTTTTCTTCCGCTCCTCTATCAAGCGGGGCAAAATATCCTTTTTCAGCCAATCAAAGTGGCTCTGGTTCCGGTAAAAACTGGTTTCCTGGATGGTAAAAACCGAAGCAAGATTGATGATTTCATCATTATGGGATTCCAGGAATTTCAAATACTCCTTTTCACCCTGAAAGGACTTTTTGGACACACGGTTACGGACCGCTATCTCAAAATCAACAGCCCTTTCCTTCTCGATTTTTATGCCGGTTTCACTGAGAATCAGATTATAAATCTTATCAAGAGTATCCTTGTCACTCAAAAAGAGCTCCTTGCTATCTTAAAGCCCGCGATAAATTCCGGCATATCCTTCAAATTCAGGACCCTGTCGACAAAACCCGATTCCAGAGCCGCCTTTGGCATGCCATAAAGCAAGGAACTTTCCTCATCCTGAGCCACCACAAATCCCTTATGCTCTTTAATCGAGGGCAGCCCCGATGTCCCGTCATTACCCATACCCGTTAACACAAGGGCCAAGACCCTTCCACCAAGCACCCTGCCAATGGATTCAAAAAAAATCGAAGCAGAAGGCCTAATTCCATGAATCGCGGGTGAAGAATCAAAATCAAAACACTTATTATCATTCATGATCAAATGATGCCCGTGAGGAGCCACATAAATCGTGTTCAATTGGGGCACAACACCCTTTTCCGCGAGCCTGACATCAAGAGCTGTATATTGCTTCAGCCACTGAACCATACCCTCAATAAAACCCTCGGCCATATGCTGAACAACCACATAGGTAACAGGGTTTTTCTCCACTCTCATCTCTGAAAAAAGTTTTTGCAGAGTTTGAGGCCCGCCAGTACTGGAAGCGATGGCCACAAAAAGACCATTAAGATTCGGACCAGCAAAAAGCTCAAAGGATTTATCCATTGGCCTTGCAGGCTCGGAAAGCTGCTTTTCTTCCGCGGGCGTTGCAAGTAATGACTCATCGATTTTTCCATGTAAATTCTGTAAATTGACATTATGACTTTTCAATTTTTCAAGAGAAAGGGACAAATCATTGAGAGACTTCTTCTTGGGCCTATGCATCACCTTGAACCCGGCAAAAGTCCTGATTTTGGGAATCAAGCTGTCGCGTATCTTGACCTTTAAATCATCAAAATCCTCGGAATCCGGTTTTTCAACAATATCCACGGCCCCGTATTCAATCGCGCGAAAACTCATCCCCACAATATCGTTGCTTGCCGAAGAAAATACAATAATCGGAACCGGACGTGCCGTCATGATCACATTTATCGCCAAAATCCCGTCCATTTTGGGCATCTTCAAATCCATAATCACAACATCAGGAGCGAGTTTATGAACCAACTCGATTCCTTCAAGACCATCATAAGCCTCACCCACGATTTCAATATCATCGTAATCCTGAATAATCTTTTCCATTATCACATGAATAATATTGGAATCGTCAATCATTAAAATCTTTATTTTCGCCATCACATAAATCATAATTCAGAGCGATGCAGCATTCAAGTTTTTTGAGATAAAATATAAAATTCCTGCGGTTATTTATTCAGCCTGGTTTTAGGGGGCTTGCCTGCTTCCATTTCATTTCAGCAGGCCGGGCTTTCCACCACTCCGCCTTTGGCTCCGACCCCTTGTTCCGCTGAAAACGCGAAACAAGGGTTTTCGTCGCTTTTTTGAAAAAAAGCTCCTCATGGTTCCAATCCCTAAGCCGAGAGAACCAGGCATCATTCATTAACAGGATTAAATAAAAAACACAGCGTGGAGATTCACAACAAGCATCGGCTTGACCCTTTTCCTCTATCAGCTTATTCTTACTGCATTATGAAAAACAACAGATCATCATTCAAAGCCCTTGGGGAACTCATGAAATACACAAAAAATTTGAGCCTCCGCAAGCTATTGGCCCTCATCTGCTCCATAGCCAATAAAATATTCGACCTGGCCCCGCCCTATCTTATTGCAACTGGTGTGGATATCGTTGTCCGCCGGGAAAACTCCATTCTCGGCAACATGGGCGTCACAGACCTGACCACACAGCTTGTCATACTGGCCGCGCTGACCCTGGTCATATGGATACTTGAAAGCCTTTTTGAGTTTTTTTACCGCATTTTGTGGCGCAATCTGGCCCAGGATGTTCAACATCACTTCCGCATGGACGCCTATAAACACATTCAAAAACTGGAAATGGCCTATTTTGAAAACCGCCAGACTGGCGGTATCATGTCCATACTCAACGACGATGTTAACCAGCTGGAACGCTTCCTCGACACAGGGGCAAATGAAATGATACAGGTTGTGGTCACGGTAATCGTGATTTCCACTTCCTTCTTTTTTCTGTCAAGCGATGTGGCCATACTGGGTCTTTTACCCATGCCCTTTGTCATCCTTTTTGCCGTGAAATACCAGAAATTTCTGCGGAGCAAATACGCCGCGGTCCGCGAAGAAGTAGGCCATCTCAACGGCATACTCTCCAACAACCTCACCGGCATTTCCACCATTAAAAGCTACACAACCGAAGAATATGAAAGCGGGCGAATCAATAAAGCCTCGGATAATTACCGTGAAGCCAACCGAAATGCCATTTTTTACAGCTCTGGCTTTATTCCCCTTATCAGAATGATTATTGTTGTCGGCTTTACTTTAATTCTCATTTTTGGCGGGCTCAAAGCCATCGCGGGTACCATGGAAGTAGCGGCCTACAGCGCCATGGTTTTTCTGACCCAACGTCTGCTTTGGCCCCTCACAGGCCTGGGCAACACCTTTGACCTTTTCCAGAGGGCCATGGCCTCGGTAAACCGTATACTGGGCTTACTAGAACGCCAACCCGCGATCCTGCCGGGCAAACATGAAAAACCCCTGGAACAATACAAAGGTGATATTGAATTTCAAAATATCAGCTTCCAGTATCCTGATCGGCCTCAGCTTTTTGAAAATTTTTCTGTATCCATCAAGGCTGGCGAAAACGTGGCCTTTGTTGGCCCCACAGGCAGCGGCAAGTCGACTATCGTAAAACTGCTGCTTCGTTTTTATGAACCCCAACACGGACAGATTATACTCGATGGTAAACCCTTGAACGAGTACAGCCTGACCAATTTCCGTAAAGCCATAGGCCTTGTCAAACAGGATACCTTTATTATTGACGGTACAATAAAAGAAAATATCGCCTACGGGGTAGTTGATATGTCCATGGAAAAAATTATTGATGCCGCCAAACTGGCAGAAATCCACGAGTTTGTACAAAGCCTTCCTCAAGCCTATGAAACCATGGTCGGCGAAGGCGGGCAAAAACTTTCAGGCGGCCAGAAACAGCGCGTCGCCATCGCCCGGGCTGTATTGAAAAACCCGCCCATCCTGGTGCTGGATGAAGCCACCTCCAGTGTGGATAATGAAACCGAAGCAGCTATTCAGCGATCCCTGAACAAACTCATCCAGGGGCGAACCACCATTATCATTGCTCACCGCCTTTCCACAATCCGTCACGCTCACCAGATTTATGTTATCGACCAAGGGCGAATCAGCGAAAGCGGAACCCATGATGACCTGGTTAAGCAAAAGGGACAGTATGCCAAGCTCTGGCAGGTACAGACAGGCGAGGCTTTGATATTTAAGGATAATGAAATTACAAATAAAGGAGCTGATTGCAAAAGTCCTGACATTAGCAATCAGCAGGCAGCTGCAAATTAATAACTTATTATTCGGTAATAAGATAACTTATTCGCGATTTATATTATTCTTGCAAAACCCCAGTTTTGCAGGCGCCTCAAAGGATAAAATTATTTGTGAGTTATTTTGAAATAAAAAAACAGGAAATCTGGCTTTTTGTTAAGGCCCAACCCGGCAGCCAGCAAAATTCCATTAGCGGCATCCGTAATGATGAGCTTTTGATACGCCTCAAAGCCCAGCCTGAAAAGGGCAAAGCCAATGATGAACTTATCAAATTCCTGTCCAAAACCCTGGGGCTCACCAGAGCGGAAATCAGGCTGGTCAGAGGAGATACAGCCCGTCACAAAACCATGGCCCTGCCCCTTGAAGCCCTGGATAAAATCAAAGCAATAGGAGAAAACCCATGAAATCTTTTCGCAAGGAACTCTGGTTCGATACCACGCGCCGCCGTCAATTAATCAATATCACCCCTGATGTTAGCAAAGCCCTGGCCGAAAGCGGCATACAGGAAGGCTTATTGCTCTGCAATGCCATGCACATCACTGCCAGCGTCTTTATCAATGATGATGAAAGCGGCCTGCACAATGATTATGAACAATGGCTCGAAAAACTGGCACCAGAAAAACCCCATTCCCAATACCAGCACAATGGCTTTGAAGACAATGCCGACGCCCATCTGAAGCGCACCATCATGGGCCGCGAAGTGGTTGTCGCTGTTACCGGCGGTAAACTGGATTTCGGCCCATGGGAACAAATTTTCTACGGCGAGTTTGACGGCAAGCGCCGCAAAAGGGTTCTGGTTAAAATCATCGGGGAATAGAGGCTTTTCATTTTCACCTGAACCCAGAGTCTTTCCCAAGAATCATAAAAATCGCGTATAAGTTATCTAATTGCCGGATAACCAGGTATTAATTTACAACTGCCTGGTAATTGCTAATGTCTGGACATTTGCAATTAGCTTTAACAAAATATTCCCAGGGCAATCGCATTATAATTTTTATCGTTGTTTTGTCACTCTGAGCTATCACCCGCCGTCATTCTGAGCTATCACCCCCCGTCATTCTGAGCTATCACCCCCGTCATTCTGAACTATCACACGCCGTCATTCTGAACTATCACACGCCGTCATTCTGAGCAAAGCGAAGAATCTCATTTGGCATAGACCAATTGTATTCACAAACAAAAGCCCCAAACCAGGCGAAATTCT
>JAFGWI010000085.1 GCA_016937215.1 Spirochaetales bacterium
AGCGACAGCGAAGTGCCGGATAGCCCGGCCTGCCATGCCCCCGGGCGGCAGGCAACGCCCATAAAAGCATGGGAACTAAACAAACACTCATTTCTCTATAATTTAAGAAATTCCAACCTTTACTTGGAAAGTGTATAAATATTAAAAAAAATAATAGAATAACTACTATCATTTCGGGTATAATGTGATACTTATTGATTAGTTTGTTGTTATAATAAAAAAGCTGGAGTTTTTAATTGAGAATAATTATTAAATACCTTCTCAACAATATAAAAGAAAAAAAGATGCGCTCTATTTTGGTAATTTTTGCCATCCTTGTGTCATCAGCTCTATTTTTTGCTTCAAACGCCATTGGAACAACAACAAAAGAAACTTATATTAAACGCTTAAGCAAATATTATGGACAAGCAGATATCATGATATATCCCAGACCTGGATCACCGGATCATTTTTTTCACAGTTATATTCTTGATGACTTCAAAGATTCAATTGAAGGATACCTTGGTGTTTTATTCGCCAGCGGCAAATATCATGGCAGCGAAGATATTGATTTAGGCCTTTATGCCGTTGACCTTGAAGAGCTGCAGCAAATCAACCCTGTTATTCTTCCTGATAATTTCAATCTAAAGGATTTCTCCGGGCCGCAAATCATTATAAACCAGGTTTTCGCGGAAAAAATCCAAAAAAAAACAGGGGATTTTCTTGATCTTGATACCAATGGTATTCAAAAAAAACTAAAAATTGCCGCGGTTATTCCACCAACCGGACCATTAAGCGAAGACCCGTGGAATAAAAACGCAATTTTACCTTTTGACTATTTATCCCGGATTTATCATACCAACGGTCGAATCAGCCAGGTCTACATCAAATCCAAAGATCATGATAAGCGTATGGATTTGATAAACAGATTGACCCAAACCTTCCCTCGTCTTTTACCCCAGGAAACCATCAGAGAACCGGACATTGAAAACTGGACTAGCCAAATAACCATGCCCTTTTTAATTATGGTAACCCTTCTTCTCTGCACAAGCATTTTTATCATATTCACCAGTTTCCAGGTTATTTGCAAAGAGCGATTACCAGTAATTGGCACATTCAGATCAATAGGCGCCACTAAATGGGACACTAGCTGGTTATTTATCATTGAGGCCCTTTTTTACGGTATAACAGGAGGACTTATCGGCATAGCCCTGGGTTTTGTCATTTTGTACATGATGACCTGGATATCACTTCCCCAATGGCTCAAAGATGAGGAATTGAAAATCTTTTTTACCAATGATCAATTGATCTCATCCTTTTTTTTAGCAGTATTAATTTCAATGGTAAGCTCACTCATACCTATCCTCACTTCGTCAAGGATTCCGCCAAAGGATGTTATTCTCAACACAGTACAACACAAAGCGATGAATAAAAAAAAGAGGTTAATTGCGGGAATAATTCTTGTTGTCCTGGGATTACTGCTCCCCTATTTGGTCCAAAAAGAATTAATTCTTTTTGTTACAATCATATCCATGATCATGCTTGTGGCTGCGGTGATTCAGTTATCCCCCTTTTTAAGCAGTTTTTTTATTAATTTTATTCAAAAAATTTACCTTGTTATTTTTGGGAACCTTGGCGTACTTTCAGCGAAAAACCTGAAAGACAACGCGGGAATGCAGCATAATATATCACTTTTAGCCATTGGGATTTCTAGCCTTCTTCTCATTTATACAATTTCAACCAGTGTAAATATTCAGATTACTGATTTGTTTAAAAAAGCAAATTTTGAAATTATGGTTTGGTCTGGTCGCATGAATTTAAACTTTGAAAACACTGTTCGAGGTCTGGATGGGGTAAAAGAAACCTATGGTATCTACGATAAATGGTCAACAGAAATAGAAGGTATGTATGGTGACATTAGTTCGCTTCAGGGTATAGACACCTCCCGCTACAATGATTTTTGGCAATACCATATACCGAATAAAAATAAATTATTCAAGACCTTGGATAATGGGCGCAATATTATACTGGGCATAGCCTTAAAACAGCAATTTGATTTGGAATTAGGCGACATTATCACGCTTAAAATGGATAAAGGTCCGCGAGAATACAGAATTATCGGTTTTTTTGATACTCTCTGGAATTCCGGCAGCCATGGTTTGATTTCCCAACGTTTTTTTAAAATGGATAATAACGCAAAATATTATTCAGATCTTTATGTGCGCACTGAAAAAAAACCGGAAGATGTTATTCAGATTATCAAAAATCGATTCGCTCGAAGCCGTGCCAACGCGCAAACCATAGATGAAATGGCGAAATTAAACAAGGACGCCAATAATCAAATGTTTATACTGTTACAGGGATTTTCAATCATGGCCTTGGTTATAGGAGTTATCGGTGTCATTAACAATTTTATTCTGGGTTTTATTGAACGCAAAAAATCTCTTGCCCTGCTCAGAACAGTCGGACTCAGCCAAACACAAATGATTAAAATGATATTTATCGAAGCTTTAACCCAAGGTTTAATAGGCGGGATAGCTGGTTTATTGTCCGGCTGTTTAATGATTGTTATTGTTCCTCGCTTATTAACAGCCATGGAATTATATCTTCCACTTGTTTACTCGCCCTTCCTGTTTATTATCTTTTTATTTGCAGGAGCAATCATATGTATGGCAGCATCAATAAGCCCGGCTTTAAGGTCAAAAAAGCTGAATACTCTGGAGGCTTTAAAATATGAGTAAGAAATGCATCTTCACAACAAACCTGGTTAAGCAATTTAAAATGGGTGATGAAACCCTTACAGTACTGCAGGATATCAATTTAGAGATTCACCGAGGAGAGTTTGTCTCTCTCATGGGGCCTTCAGGATCGGGAAAAAGCACCCTGCTTTATTTAATGGGTGGTTTGGATTCACCCACTACCGGGGAAATCAGCATTATGGATAAAGAATTATCCAAGATGTCAGATAAGGAGTCCAGTATTCTCCGTCGCCGTACTCTCGGTTTTGTATTTCAGTTTTATAACCTTGTACCCAATTTAAACGTGGAAGACAATATTTTATTACCCTGTTTACTCGATGGCAAACCCTTGAAACACATACAACACAAGCTAGATAAAATTCTCGAACTTGTGGAATTAAGCAACCGGCGCAAACACACTCCCAGGGAACTTTCAGGCGGCCAGCAGCAACGTGTGGCTATTGCAAGGGCTTTGATTAACGACCCCCAGATCATACTCGCAGACGAACCAACTGGAAACCTCGATAGTCAAACAGGTGAAGAGGTTTTACAGTTGCTTCAAAAAATCAACCATGAAGAAAATAAAACCATAGTAATGGTAACACATTCACCGGCCGCAGCCGAATACGCAACCCGACACATACACATGAAGGATGGAAGAATATGGGAAAACTAAAAACAACAATTTTATTTTTGACTTTGTTAATACTCATTTTTTCATGCAGCAGTGACGATGAACTCGCCATGAGCAGTGAAGATTTAAGCAAAACCCTTCAACAGCAAGCTTCAATTCAGGTTTTCGGAGAAATCAAAGCCCAAAATGAATATTTGGTGAGTCTTTCCTTTCCCGTGCAAGTTGAAAAAATATATATCGAAAACGGTGAACTTGCCAAAAAAGGAGAAAGAATTTTAAAATTTGACAGCAGCCAATTCATGATTGATTTATCTTCAAAGGAATATGAATTGGCTGTTTCCAAGATTGAATATGAAAAGCTTAAAAAGGATTTTGAAAAATCCGGCAAATCCATAAACAATGAATATCTTAATTTGCAAAATAACATAGATTCCAACAAGGAAGAACTCGAGCAATTGCAAAAAGAACTGCAACAGAATCAGAATTTTTTTAAGGAAAAAAACTCGCCGGAATTATTAAAGCTGATTAACGAACAAAGTACGACAATAAATGCAAATAAACAGTTAGAGGACATGACCAAAGAAAAAGAAAAATTATTTGAAAAACAAATTATTTCTCAGCAAGAATATGATGAAGCGCAACAGAACCTGGAAAAACAGAAAGCATCCTTGAAAACCATTGAAATTTCAATCGATAGCGCCTTGTTTCAACTCGAAAGCCTTATTAAGCAACAGGAAATCAAGGTCAAGAACCTTCAAGCTGTATTAGAAAATCAGGAACGTCAATTAGCAAATTTACAGGGTCCTGAAACCAGTGCTCTTGATATACAGCATTTAAAAATCCAATTGCTTGAAAAACAATTGACTCAACTAAAAAATCAAATTAAAGCGCCCTATATCAATAGCAATTATCTTATTGCTCAATACGAAAACTCCATTATATCCAATCATCAAACCCGCGAAGGAAACGCCACCACCACAAGCCAGCATTTTTATAATGAAATTGATGCTGATTCATTAATCATCGTTTCCAACATTCCAGAAGATTTTATTCCGGATTTATTTATAGGTATCGATGTTGAGATTACTCCTTTAGCCAATAGAAACCTTAGCTTTAAAGGCAAGGTAAATAAAATTTCTGAAATGGCCCAAATAATCCAAGGTGAATCTGTTATACCTATTGAAATCGGATTTGAGAACACGGATAATTTTTTGAAACTTGGTTATAATGTCGATGTAAAAATTTTTCTTCGAACAGATGAATCAGATTCAAAAAACGATGAATTTAACCTTGAGGTTCAACAATGAAAAATCTTTTTTGTATTAGCCTAATATTTTTAAACGGATTAGTATATTCCCAAGACAATTTGATGCTGGAAATCATCAATTCGGTTTTAGACCATGACTTGAGCATTCAAAAATCTCACCAGGAAACAATAATTGCGTTGGAAGAATATAAAATGTCTCTTGCCCAATTATACCCGAATCTGCAATTAAACCTTGAACCCATAGTGTCCTATAATTCAGAGGAAACACTTAAGACAGGTCTGAGTCAAGTGTCTGTTGATTATAATCATCAACTTCCCAGTGGCGGAAATATAAGTCTGAAGCTTAAAAATCAAATGACAATAAACACACTGGAGGAAAGTGATGCATTCATAACACAAAAGCCCCAACTGGACTTTTATTATAGCCAACCTTTATTCTTAAACGGGAAAATAGTTGACTGGGAACTCATTCCTAATCAAATAAAAAACAGCCATTCACAGTATCAATCTGCTCTATATATAGACTCGACCAATCGCTCTCAACGCATAATCGATGCGTTAAGAAGCTATTCAACAGCTTATTATTCACAACTGAAAAAGGATTATTACCTGAAAAGAAAAAACTATAGTGAAATAAAATTAAAAAACCTGAATGAAGAGGCAAATGCCGGAATCATAACAATAAAAGAAATCTGGGAGCAGGAACTTTCACTCTTCAAAGCTGAAATTGAATTACAGGAAGCTGAGGCCGAGTATTCACAGAACATCCTGAATATTATCCAAACAACCGGCCTTGATTTTTCCGAATTATCACAAATGCAAACACCCGACATTCAACTCGAAGAGCTCCCCGATGCAAACAAGCTTGAACAAATCGAAGATTTACCGGTAGTAAAGGAAGCAAAAAAGCAAATCAACGACATCGAAACCCAAGCCATGTTAACAGATTTAGAGTATTCCTCAAATTTAGGTTTCGGATTTAATCTCACTCCGCACTATGCTTCAAACAGGGCAAAATCATCAGAATTCGGCGCATCCTTTAGTGATTTCATGGATGAAAACGCCGGTCTTGATTATTCGGCAAGTATCAGCATAACCATTCCTCTTTACCAGGGAGGTAAAAATTTTCACGACAGGAACAAGAATAAAGCAAGCCTGGAGCGAGCTAAAATGGTGTATAAGGAAAACCTGAAAAATTTACAACATCAGTATCAAGATCTGCTTGAGCAATTAAAAAATCAGGAAAATTACTATCAGGTTCTTTCCCGTCAATATAAATTAAGCATTAAAAGGTATGAAGACAGTCTGGATTTATTATCCATGGGATTCATAACCCCTTTGGAATCAGAATCCCTATTACTTGATAAAATCAATTCAGAAATATTATTAGATGAAGCAAGAAATTCAATTTTTTTATCTAAAATGAATATATTGCTTTTTCTTGGATATGATATT
Organism: Spirochaetales bacterium; assembly: GCA_016937215.1. GTDB lineage: Bacteria > Spirochaetota > Spirochaetia > SZUA-6 > JAFGRV01 > JAFGWI01. The sequence continues at coordinate 6,074 of JAFGWI010000085.1, forward strand.
TATAATATTTTGATAAAATAAATCGCATCTTACACTTTCAACACCAAGATAATAATTTCCTATATTATCAAAAAAAAACCGGTTTATGTCAACAGCGATTTTACATATTGAAATCACTCAACTCTCAATTATATAAAAATGGCCTGGTTTCACTCTGGATTAAAGGCGGAGGTATCAGATTAAACACGAGCCACATACATTTGCGTATGAAAACACATGGAATAGGAGATACCTTTTTCCGATGGGAGTTTCTGGATAGAACCTAACAATTGTTCTTCAACCAGATTTTTAACTATAAGCATTCCAATTGTACCCGATTGTAAGGGATCGCTATTTTCATCCATTCCTATTCCATCATCTTTATAAGTGCATAAAATACTGTCTTCCTCTTTGGAAAGTGTGATAACAATTTCACCCTTCGTTTTTCCGGGAAAACCATGCTTATAAGAATTTGTTAAAAGCTCGCTAAGTATAAGCCCAATAGGTAAAGCAACATCAATAATAATTGAAAAATCCTTAACAGAGTATTCAATTTTGAGTTTATCGTTCTTTCCTGCATACACCTCTTTAAAAAGGATTATTAATTCCTGAACATATTCTTTCATGCTTATAAACGAAAGATTATCCGATCGGTAAAGAAGTTTATGCACAAGAGACATCGAATATATTTTAGATTCAATATCTCGCAAAATAAAACAGGTTTGATCATTTTTTTCATCAACGCAAGCAGCTTTCAAATGAATCATCGAAGCGATTACCTGCATATTATTTTTAGTTCTATGGTAAAGTTCCTTGATTAAAACCTCTTTTTCATCAATTGATTTTTTCAACTCCTGGTTTGCACGATTAAGCAGATCCCTGTTTTTTATCTGTTTTGTTATATCCTCGAAAACCAAATGAAAAAAATCCGGATTTCCCGATTGATCCTTAATTAATGTTAAATTGATTTGCGCCCACAATTCATTTTTATTTTTTGTCAAACAACGACATTCACAATTTCGTATTTCAAGTTCCGATCCACAATCATTTTCAAATAATTTCGTAAAACAATCATTGCATTGATCGTCAACAATATCAAATACCGACGTCCCGCTTATTTCATCCCATGAATAACCAAACAATTGGGTAAAATAATGATTAACGCGAAGTATTTTTTTGCTTTTTGTATCAATATGGACCATGGCCACAGTCGTTTGGTCAAAGGCAGACTTGAACATCTGAAGAAGTTGTACATTCATCCGTTTTAACTTTTGCTGAGAATAGTAAAAATCAAGATGGGTTTTCACTCGAATTTTGAGTTCATCAATATCAAATGGTTTTAATATATAGTCAATACCTCCTGCATCAAAGGCCTTTTTCTTGTTAAAAAAAACATTCATTCCGCTTAAAAAAATAACCGGAATCGACCGATACTTTTGTATTTTTTTTATTTCTTCACATGCAGTATATCCATCCATTTTTGGCATTTGAATATCCATTAAAATCAAATCCGGAGGGCTCGCCTTGACACTTTCTATGGCTTGAAAGCCATTACGGGAGACCAGAAGCCTATACCCCTCGGTTTTTAACGCGTTTACAAGAACATCGATATTCTCCGGGCTATCGTCCACAATGAGTATAGTTGAAACAGATTCATTATTCTCGCTTATAATACGCCTTTTCTCCTAGCAAAAAATTCAAATCGCCAAATAAAATATCTTATTGTTTAATCTATTAACATTTATTATCACCTATACCGGCCACTTATTAAAAGCAAAATATCATTGGCTACAGGTTAATAGTCGTACTCTTTAGACGCTGTTTAACCTGGCATCAAAAAAATTGAATGCACGCTCATAGCCGTTTTTATAACTTTTTCAAAGCGCCTTTACCCTATTTCCATTATCAACTATAAAATTTCCAGTTGGTTCTCAATCAATCTCCTATTTAATCTATTTACTTCCTTCTCCAAAAAGGAATAGTACATATGTATTTTCACGCGAGCCATGACCTCGGCCATTTCAAAAGGTTTTGCAATATAATCGACCGCTCCAAGTTTAAAAGCCTGAAGCCGATTATAACTATCCTGTAAAGCACTCAAAAAAATAACAGGAATTTTTTTTGTCTTTTCCTGCTTTTTCAATTTGGAACAGACCTCAAAACCGCTAAGTTTGGGTAAATGAACATCAAGGAGTATCAAATCCGGCAAGGCTTCGTTAATACTGGCTAAAGCCTCAATTCCGTTTGTCGCGATCCGAATTTTATAGTCATTTTTTAAAACACCTCTTAATACATTGAGATTATCAATATTATCATCAACAATTAAAATCTCAGTATCAATCTCTCTGCCCATTCTCATGCTATCTTTCTTGAAAAAACTAATATTGGCAAATACTAAACCCTCTTTTCTCATAAAAATATTCTTTTCTTGCATTATAAAGAAATAATTAAAATCAATTTTACTAACCGAAAATACCTAACTCCAAATAATAATCGAAGTATCTATCTAATTTCACCACTGAATAATGCAATTGAATTGTAACACATTTTATCAGGACCTCGCGCAACTCGCGCTCTTAAATAATTACCTCCCCTAAAAAAAGCTGCTGTTTAGAAAGCGCATTTCCAACCAGCCTAACATTATAAAATTCAATATTCCTTCATACTAAACAAATATATATAATCTAATTATGAAATACTTTCTGGATACTTTCAAGTCTAAATTCCTCAATTTGTTGGTTTAAAAAATCAGAGGCCTTTTTGTCAATTTTTTTAACTTCTGATACAAGCATTGCCAAGGCCTCTATATCACCAATTATACTCGCCTTGAATATGCGCTCTACTAATTCCACTGGCAATTTATCCAATTTCACCTCGCCTTCACTAATTCGATAAGCATTGTTCCTATTTTTACTATCTTCTGTGTCATACACAAATTCTAATGCCGCGCACAGCCTTATTTGTTCCAATAGAACATCAATAAAAAAGGGTTTCTGGACAAAGGCATCAGCACCGGCTCGTAAAATTTCTTCTCTTTGAACATCAATAACACTAGCCGACATGGCGATAATCGCCAGGTTTTTTCCGTAATCCTCCTTACGAAGATGTTCAATAACCTGGAACCCCTTCATATCGGGCATAATAATATCCAAAAGCAAAAGCCTCGGTTTCCACTGCTCAATAATTATCAAAGTTTCATTTCCATTTGACGACTCTCTAATATCAAATCCAAAGGGTAGAAGTAATTTTTTCACAACATCTCTGTTTTCTTTTCGGTCATCAGTAATCAATACTTTTGTATTATAGTATTCATCTGTTAAGCGAAGAGGAGAGTAACTTTTTTTCGGCTCTTCCTGAACCTGCATTTCGGTTTTTTCATTCGAAAAGCATAATTTAAAAGAAGAACCACATCCCAATCTGCTACTTACAGTAAGTTTTCCATCCAATAACTCTGCCATTTTTTTGCTTATGGCAAGGCCCAAACCGGTTCCTCCGCTCCCTTTTTGAGCAACACCTTCAACTTGCTCAAAAGCGTTGAAAATCCTCTCCAAATCCTTTTCAGCTATTCCGATTCCCGTGTCTTTAATTTCAATACAAATCTCATTGTTATTCACCTCCGCGTTAACTTCAATCATGCCGTTCTCAGTGAATTTAATGGCGTTTCCGATCAGATTTATGATGATCTGCCTGACACGATTTTTATCGCTGTATACATATTCGGGAACATTTAAATTCATAGTAAATTGTAACTCCTTTTCTTCCGCTCTTAATTTAAACATTTCATAACATTCCCTCAAAAGAGTGATCAACGAAAAAGGCGATTTATGAATCACGATTTTTCCGGCTTCGACTTTTGCCATGTCCAGAACTTCATTGATTAACCCCAGCAAATGATTTCCGCTCCTGAAAATGGCCTTAATATGTTCTCGTTGATTCATTTCAAGATTTTTATCACTCAATAATATTTGGGAATATCCAAGTATGGCATTCATGGGCGTTCGAATCTCATGAGACATATTGGCCAGGAACACACTCTTGGAATTATTGGCTTTTTCAGCATGATCCTTGGCTAAAAGAAGCTCACTTTCCGCCCTTTTTCGTTTTACGATTTCGACCCTCAACCTGTAAATCCAGAATACCAGAACGCAAAGACTCAGCAAAACAGGAAGAAGCACTCGCCATAAAACATTATAATCAAAACGCTCTTCCACAGTAATAGACCGCCATTTTCTGAATATCTGGTTTTTATCTTCATCGGATATGGAGGCTAGTGCCTTTGATAAAATACTTCCAAGAACAGGCCAGTCCTTGCGGACTGCCATGGATAAATCATATTGAAAGGGAGTATTCCCTGCTACTTTTATATTGGCAAAACCTTTTTGTTGAATAACAAAGGAGGTTGTCAGTAAAGTATCAATGTAGGCTATAACTTTACCGGTACTAAGGTAATTCAAACCTTGAATCACATCTTCCACACTAATCAGACGAATTGAGGGGTATTCGTTTTGTAAAAATTCTTCAATCGCGTAACCTTTAACTACAGCAACATTTTGATCAGCAAGCTCATTTAAATCAGGATAAAATTGATTTTTTTCACGGGTAAAAATCACATTAAATAACCCTATATAGGGTTCAGTAAAATCCATATACTGGGAACGCTCAGGAGTTTTTACCACTGCCGAATACATATCCATTTTTCTTTGTTTCACCTTTTCAACAGTAGCTGACCAATTATCCTCTGCCATCATCTCAAAGCTCAATCCTGTCCTCATTGAAATCAAATCAAGAAAATCCCTGGAAATCCCTTGTATCTTTCCATTTTTATCCAGATATTCCACAGGCGCCCAATTGGAATCAGCAGCCACTCTAACAATGTTATGCTCCTGGATCCAGAAACTTTCTTCGCTCGTAAGAAAAGGTAAAATGGATTGGTCTGACAAAGCGCTCCATTTCCTGAAAACCGCGAGTTTTTGCTCCTCGGGTATTGCGGAAATGGCTTTATCCAAAATAGAAACAAGCAAAGGCAAATCTTTTCTGACTCCTATGCTGTTACTCGATTTTGTTGCCTTGACCTTTGACTGAAATTGAAGACCGCTCAGGAGTTCTCTGTCAATAATATATTTAGCCACGGCCCGGTTTCCGATATATGCCTGAGCTTCACCCTTTGCGACAGCATCCAAAGCGTCACTGGTCGAATCATATTCCCTGACAATGATATCAGGATGATTACGCCTAACATAATTAACAATTCCATAACCACGCTCCGCGGCCAATGTTGTATTGGCAAGGTCCCCCATGTTCTTGTAATAGGGGCCATTTTCAGGCGCAATAATCAAATGGGGAATATCGACATAAATCTGGGTAAAATTAAAAAAATCCGCGCGTTCAGGCCGGTCGCTTATGTCCATCAATGCGTCGATTTCTCCTTTCAGACATTTTTCATAAATCTCGTGCCAGGACCCGGCAACCATTTTCAAGCGATTTCCCAACAAAGTGTTCATCAAACGAACAAAATCAGCACCAATACCCTGAAATAGACCATCCTTTGTCACAAAATCCATGGGCGGCCATGCATCCATGATTCCGACAATAATTTCATTCCGATCCAAAAGCCATTTTTCCTCGGCAACGCTTAAACTCAGATTATTCCTTTGAGCCAGTAAGGGCAAACCCCTGGCCAAAACAATAAACAGCAAAAATAGCGCTTTCAGTTTTAATAATTTTTTTATCCTAGCCATTCCTTTTCCCCCAATCAGGCATAAAAACAGGAATAATCATCCGGGCGTTGCCTGCCGCCCGGGGGCCGGGCAGGCCGGGCTTTGCAGGGCTCCGGCTTTCGCCTCCGAAGCTTTTGGTGTGAAATAATCACACCAAAAGGCTTTTCAGGTTGATTTTTGAAAAAATCAACCTGAACCCTTTCAATCCCTAACGCTTTGGACCGTGAAAAGCATTTTTCCTGATCTTGCTACAAATTTTATATTACCGGCCTTGTGTAACATCATTCATAAAAAAACTTCTTACACGTTCCTCCATAAAACCACCTTCCACGCCATAACAATAATTTCTTATATTATAGATAAATAGAAAAGCATGATTTACAAATCGAAAAAATCATAACTATAAATAATATAAGAAATGGCCAAAAATTATTGCGAAATATGGGATATAGCCAATAATCAATTTTCGCGGTATTGTCTGGTCAGCTTCATGATAAAAAAACCGGAAGCATCCTACTATTTTAATATATAAAAAGGGAAATTTCCAAAGTATTTTAAAATGACCTCCCGGAAAAATGGCAAGCCTATCGGTAATTTTCAGAATCAAGTTTCATGGCATTCGATATTGACTTGAAGTAATACCAATGGCTATCCCCTTTACAGGGCGATTTTTAAAAATATCGATTTTCCATGCTTACCTGTCATCCCTCATTAAATCTTCCTCACGAACCCTGCGCTTTTCACATAGTAGGATAGACAAAGATAATCGCGGGATTCTGGAAAAACGCGCATCACGCGTTAGGGATTGGAAGGGCAGCCCGTGTTTTTTTCAAAAAACACGGGCTGAAATACTCAGACGCGATAATTTCGCGACTGAGTATTTCGCAGGCAAAGCCGGAGCCTTGGAAAGCCCGGCCCATTGACAGGTACTCCTGTTAATGGGAAACGCCCAAAAACAGCGCCAAACACGATAAAAATGATTAAAGGGGGTGTTCGCGGAATCCTGGGTCTTTTTTTGAAATCAGATAAAAAAGCCTGGAAATCCACGGCTGTTTCACAAGAATTGCACGGTGAGGACAAATTTCCTGGCAGCAGAAACAACTGATACAATTTTTATAATCATAAACAGGCGGATTTTTTTTCCCGCGGCTGAAACTCAATGCCTTTGGTGACACCGGACAGATTTCCACACAACGGCCGCATTGAGTACAATTGGCTTCATCGATGACCGGCCGGGGAATTAGCGCCTTGCGCACAAAAGGAAAAAGCCCGGCAGCCCGATTGATGTAAAAACGCTCACGGCTGACATTAAAGGAAGGCATCACAAAATCTTCCAGTTTGTCTCCGAGAATCTCGATTTTGTTCAGGTCCATTTGGCCTAAACCCAACTTCTGGCCCCAGACATTGGTGGGCACCAGGGCCGGGTCAAGATTCATGACAGCGCACATTACACTATCAAGAGCCACCGGATCCTGCGAAACCATCAAAGCCCGAGTATTCACAGGTGTCCCATTCATGGGGCCATTCCCTTCCATGGAGATTATCCCATCTAACACATAAAGTCGCGGCTTCAGCACCAGATTCAGTGACACCAGCATTTTCGCGAACTCAAAGGGTGATTCCAGACGCACATGAAACTGGGGTTTTCGAAAACCAGGAATGCAGCCAAAGCTGTTTTTTACAGCTCCTGTGACCTTCATAAAACCATGGGTTTTCATTTTCGCGATGGATATAAGACCATCAGCTTCAGTCACACCCCTGGCGATTTCAAAACTCTTGATAAAGGGAGACTCTTCAAGACGCATTTCACTTGCATCCACAAAATTGGCCAGGCTCACTCCCAAAGCCTGCATTCGCTCATAATACACAGCCTTACGCATATTTTCTTCAGGCGAACCCAAAGCTGATGAATCACCATAGGATAAGCGGCAGTTTGAAATATTTTTTTTAAGGATTTGAACCATTGTCTCCAGCACAGCAGGATGAGTCCCAACAGGTTTTTCCGGCGAAGTACCAACCAGAACATTGGGTTTTAAAACAATGGATTCTCCTTCTGAGACAAAGGAATGAAGCCCCCCCAGAAGCTCAATGGCAAGGGAAAGTCTTGAATAAAGCTTTTGCGGCTCATAATCATCGCAACGGACCAAGGCCACTCGTGATTTTTTGCTCATGCATCACTCCTTAAAGCTTGTTTTTTTAACACAAAACTTTGTTAAACAGCCTTGGAAAAACTTTTCCACAAAAGCACATACAAGTTGAACATGAGGCATATACATTATAATTGATTACAACATTTAGACTTAGATATATAAAAGGTAATTCAAAACACCACAGGAGTCAAATTTATTTAATTTTCAGGCTTGAGAACTATTTACTCAAGCTGCAATAAACACAAAGCACAGGAAAACCCTCGTCCCCTGATCTGGATCAAGTTCTAACAAAACCATCATCAAAGATATTCCTTCAAAACTGCTGCCAAAAACATAGCCGAGGCACAGATAAACTCTCAGTTGCAGAATAACCTCATATGTCAGGACGTGATCAATTAACTCCAGCGATTAAATTTTTTGTACTTGTTTAGCTTACATGCTTTCTGGACGTTACCCGCCTCCGGCAGGTCGGGCTATGCGGCACTCCGCTATCGCTCCGAAGGTTTTCTGCCGGAAATTATCCGGCAGAAAACGCTTTGGCATGCGATTTTTGAAAAAATCGCATGCCATGCCTTCTA
>JAFGWI010000086.1 GCA_016937215.1 Spirochaetales bacterium
AATTTCTTATATTATAGAGAAATAGAAAAGGCGATTTTGCAAATCGCAAATTCTTAACTCTAAATAATATAAGAAATTACCTAAATTTACTGCGGAATGGGGTGAACCATTCCGCAGTAAATAAATTCGGCCGATGCTATGAAAGTACCCTTGTAATCGGTCACATTTAGAATGACTGTTGATAAAACAATAAAACGGTTTGGTGATTTTTTATTATGCTGTTTTAAAACGACTTGACTGGCATTAAGTCAGAGTGCTTTCGTTTTCTTTTAAAAAGTCTTTGACCTTTTTTATGGTACCAATTCCGAGTAATTTCCTCGCGAATTCTTTGCATTTTTTTTCACTTATTTCCATGATACGGTCCTGTACCACTGGAATGAGCCGGGGATTAACGCTTAATTTCCGAATTCCAATGCCGATGAGAAAGGGAATCATGTAGGGATCAGCAGCGATGTCTCCGCAAACCGATAAATCGCAGTTTTTCTCTTGGGCGGCTTTGGCAATGCGGTTTATCGCACGATAGATGGCCGGATGATGGGCCATATAGAGATTGGAAACCTGTTCATTGGTACGGTCAACTCCAAGGATATATTGAACTAAATCATTTGTGCCTATGCTCATGAACTGGGTTTCAGATGCCAATTCAGGTGCAATTTCGACAGCAGAGGGAAGTTCGATCATGGCTCCTAAATTGGGTTCAGGATTAAAATTAATTTTTTCCTTTTCCAATTCAATAATGCTTTCTGACACAATATTCTTTACGTCGAGGAAATCGTCAACCGAGGAAATAAGAGGAAACATGATGTTTAGGTTGCGTTTATAGCCAGCTCTTAGCATGGCCCTGAGTTGTGTTTTAAAGATTTCCTTGTTTTTTAACGAAAATCGAATGGCCCTTAGCCCGAGAAAGGGGTTGGATTCACTTCGATTTGCCAAGTATGAAAGCATTTTGTCCCCGCCGATGTCCAGGGTGCGAAAAACAACTTCCTTATTATTCATTTCTTCATGAAGCTTGGAATATACCCGCAATTGTTCTTCCTCTGAGGGTAATTCGTTTCTGATTAAAAAGGGAAACTCGCTGCGGTATAAACCAATGCCTTCGGATTTTAATTTTTTGGCTACTTTGAGGTCGCTTAGTAAATTGATGTTGGCAAATATCCGGATGCGTGTTTTATCGCGTGTAAAGCTTTTTTCCTCTACATCAGGATATGCCGCAAGGCGGTGAGAGATTTTCAGTTCTTCGTAGTTTTTTATCACATCCTTTGAGGGATTAATGAATAAATGGCCCTGATGAGCGTCGATAAGTAAATCTGTCTCCTCCTCTATCTGGAATAATAATTCATCCTCTGTCATGATCATGGGAATATTCAGGGATTTGGCCAAAATGGCAATATGAGCTGTTAGTCCTCCGCCGAATAAAACTATGCCTTCAGCTCGTTGAATGCTGAATTTTACCATTTCTGATGGTAATAATTCTCCGGCGATGATGATCTGGCCGGAATAATCACCCGGGGCTTCAATGCCGGGTTTGAGATTTCTTAGAATACGATGGCCAATATCCTTAACATCCTGGGCTTTTTCCCTCATTAATGGGGCTTCGCTTTTGGAAAACAGGGCGATAAAATTATTGACAACCTTTATCACAGCATTTTCAGGTGTATCACCATCCAAAATGAGTTCTTTCATGGTCCCGATAAAGGTTTCATCTTTGAGCATTAATAAATGGGCACTAAAAATAAGCAGCACCATTTCGTTTAGATGTTCTTCCATTTCCTTTTGCAATTGTTCTAATTGGGAAATGCTGAGACCCACAGCCCGGTTGAAATCATCCAGGGTTGTTTCTGTTTTTTCACTGTTTACTGTTAAGAACAAGGCTTCTCCACGGGCGCCTAATTTTAAGGCTTTTCCCCGGGCTGTTCCATCTGAAGCGCTTATTCCTTTTATAAAATGGCTGTCCATTTTAGAATTGGAAATTTTGATTTTTCTTTCTATGCCCAATTCCAGCATCAGTTGCGCGTTTTCCAGAATAACAGCTAATTGAGCTGAAATGGCTTTTAAGGTTTTGGTGTCCTGGGAATCAAAAAAACCGGGGGTTTGATGCTGTAATACTAAAACGCCTACACGTGAAAGGCCGCGTAAAATGGGAACCGCAAGAAAAGCCTCGTATTTTTCTTCACCAATGTCCTTTATGGGTTCGTTAAAGGGACTTTTCGAGGCTTTTGGCACACAAATGTCACGAAGTTCTTTTAAGGCTCTGCCGGTTATTCCTTGGCCTAAATTGAGTTCCACTTTTCCGATGGCCTCGGGGCGTAAACCCTTGGTGGCTTTGAGTATCAGCTTTTTTTTGGCTTCATGATAAAGATAAATCGAACATACATGTGTATTCATGTGTTCAGAGATAAGGGATACAACTGAGCTTAAAAAATCCTCGACACGGGTGCTCTTTTCAAACAGCCGAATCAATTCACCAACGTTACAAATTAAATCAACTGTTTCCTTTTTCATAAGCTCATCAGTGAAGTTCCCTTCATTGTTTTTATTTTCGAGATGATCAGAATTATAAAAAAAAACACTTGAAAAAACAAGTCCCTTTATTAGGGAAGAATGGTGTGTTTTTGTGATTTACCGGGATTTAAGGGATTTTTGAATAAGGGCTGGATACTTTTGAGATTTTTCTGTATTTTATAATGGCCGATTTATGATAAGGTTATAAATAGCCTCATTAAGAGTGTTAGTAGTAAAAATAGTGTTGTTTTTGTCTTGAGTGATTAAATAATGATTTTGAAGATGAAAATGGTCATCAAAACGAGGGTTGTGGGACTAAAAGAATAAGGGTCTGTGACAATATTAGTTTGTGCAGCTTGATTTGACGCAACATATAAAACCTGGTTATATATGTTTTTAAGTTCGCATAAAAATCTCTATAGGCTTTGTCAACGAAGCTCCATTTGAATAGTTTATTCTTAAATATGGAATTGCTGATATGGGCTTAAGAAGACTTCAAAATCAATATGGTAAAAAAAAGGTCATTTTTAAATATAAGGAGTGTTTTATGCTGAAAGCAGAAGAATTATATAAAAGACTACAGCATGTCAAAGTAGGGGCGACCAGCTGTCGCTTTACCCTTGCCAAGTGTGAAGAAATCACACCATTGATTAATGAAATTAATCAATTGAAAAAGGAAAAACAAGCGATTATTTTGGTTCATTCCTATGTTGACCCGGATATTGTATATGGTGTGGCTGATTTTGTAGGTGATTCCTATGGTTTAAGTAAGGATGCCATGTCAGCCAAGGGGAAGATTATTGTTTTTGCCGCGGTAAAATTCATGGCTGAAACAGCGAAGATTTTAAACCCCGATAAAACTGTGTTGGTTCCGGCAATTGAAAATGGATGTTCTTTGGCCGACTCCATTACAGCTGAGGATGTCCGGCGTTTAAAAGCTGAAAATCCTGATTATGCTTTCATGTGTTATATCAACACAAGCGCGGAAGTGAAAGCTGAATGTGATGTTTGTGTGACTTCATCGAATGTATACAAAATCGTTGAGAATTATCCGAGTGATAAAATCTTTTTTGTGCCAGATAGGCTTATGGGGTTGAATATAATTGAAGAAATGGCTGCCCGGGGTGTGAAAAAAAGCATTAAACTTTATGACGGAACCTGTTATGTTCATGAAGATTATAAGCCCGAGATGATAGAATATTTAAAACTTGAGTATCCTGACTTAAAGGTAGCCTCTCATCCGGAATGTTCCTCAGCTGTGGTAAAGTATTCCGATTTTGTTGGCAGCACTTCCCAATTGATTGACTACATAAGAAAATCGGCGAATAAAAACTTTCTTTTGTTAACTGAGTGCGGTTTGATTTCCCGTTTGAATATGGAATTACCTGAAAAGCGTTTTATCGGTTCCTGCACCATGTGCAAGTACATGAAGGCAAATACTCTGCAGGATATTTTAAGGGTGCTGAAAGCTCCTGAATCAAAGGATATTATTGAAATTGAAGAAAGTACCCGGAAAAAGGCTTTAAACAGCATTAATGCCATGTTCAAGTACGCTGAGTAGGATTTTGTATTCCCCGCTGAAATGAGGTCTTGACGACAAGGAGTCACCTTGTTTTTGTAAGTTTAACCCACATTTTATAGTGCCCGAATGTAAGTCTGAGATGATTGGATAAGATTGAGGAATGCGTTAGGGATTGGAAAGGGGCGGTGTTGATTTTTCAAAATTGACACCGCCAACAAAAAAGCGCTGATAATTCAGCGCTTTTTTGTTCGCAGCGAAGCGGAGCCTTGGAAAGCCCGGCCCGGTTGGTTGTGGGGACAGACCTCTATAATTTTAAAAATCAGGTGGTAAGGTGTTGGGAGTTTCCGGGCAACGCCCAGATTTTATATTATCCAAATTGTAAAAAGGGTTTTTGTTTTGCATTTATTGATTTTTTTGGGACTTTGTCTGTATGCTTCTTAAAATCTTGGTGAAAGCCGGGGGTAAGTTTTTGGAGCTTGTCAATTTTTCAGTTTCATCAGCCGATATTGGAAAAGGAGTTCTGAATGTTGCTTTTACGAGTATCATGAGAGGGGCTGTTGGGTAGATGTTGAAGGTTTGAGAGCTTGGAGGTATTATGCTGAGATCTTTTTTGATATTTTTGTTGATTGGGTTTGCTGCTTTTACTGGTTTTGGGCAGAGTCGTTATTCTGATGATGTGAATAGTGATGGTAAGGATGATAAATGGTTTTCCGTAAACTCTCAGGGCGAGGTGGATATGGAAGAGGATCGCAATTTTGATGGTACTGTTGATTGTAAAGTGAATCTTGATGGGCTCGGTCGTGCCACTTATGAGGAATTTGATGAAAATTATGATGGCAAGATGGATACTTTTTTTTATTATAAAAAGGGTGCTTTGAATAAGCAGGAGATTGATTCAAATTTTGACGGCAAGGTTGATATTTGGGTTTATCTAATTGAGGGTATTTATATTCAGCGTTACGAAGTGGATAAGGATTTTGATGGTGTGGTAGATAAGGTTAAGGATTATTCACCGGCCGAAATGAAAAAGAAAGGTTAGTTTAAAATGGCAGAATATATTTTTGGTTTTCATTCTATAGAAGAAATGCTCAGTTCCGGCGGTAGTGGCGGGGTTTTGCTTTATTCAAAGGAAAAGGGGAGGATCACTCATCTTATTGATTTGGCCCGGGATAAAAATGTTCCGGTGAAGCAGGTTGATGATGATGAGCTTGACCGGCTTTGTGATCGTAAAAAGCATAAGGGTATTTTGCTTATGGTGGAGCGTGCTCCGGGTGGTCATCGCCGGGACTATCGCGACGCCATTGAGGATATTGAAAAGGATAATGCCCTTGTGCTTCTTCTTGACGGGATTACTGATCCTCATAATTTTGGAGCCATTCTTCGCAGCGCTGATCAATTTGCCGTGGATTTGGTGCTTACTACTTCCAAGCGTTCGGCTCGAGAGACTGAAACGGTGGCTTCCACTTCATCGGGTGCTAATGTTTATGTGCGGCAGAGCATTGTGCCTAATCTTATTCATGCCATCGAGGAGTTGAAAAAGCAGGGTTACTGGATTTATGGTGCTGAAATGGGTGGAGAAGCGGCACCGGATTTGGACCTCAAGGGCAAGGTGGCTTTAGTTATGGGGAGTGAAGGAAAGGGGATTCGTCGCTTGATAAAGGAAAATTGCGATTTTCTTATTTCTATTCCCACAATGGGGCATGTTGATTCATTGAATGTGTCTGTGGCAGCTGGTATTCTGCTTTATGAAGTAAGGCGACAGCAGCGGCCGGTATTAAGTAAGATGGGTAAAAAGGCTAAAAAATAGTTGTATCCTGCTCATTTTTTGTAAGTAATAATTTCTTGTATTAACGAGAAATTAAAAGGTGATTTTAGAAGTTGTGATTTTATATTTCTGTATATGTTCAGCTCATGAATTTTTGGGCGTTACCTGCTTTCATTCCATTCCAGCAGGCCGGGCTTTCCGCCACTTCGCTATCGCTTCGAAGGTTTTCGTGCTGGTCATAAATACTTCGT
>JAFGWI010000002.1 GCA_016937215.1 Spirochaetales bacterium
GCCTGGTCATAAATGCTCCGCATTTACTGCTCGGTGGCGTGAATGCTCATTGGCATTCACTTTATTCCTGCAACCTTGAAGAATCTACCCTGTTTCTGCCATCGGTAACCGGAATATATAAAGTTATGAATCACACTGTATAATACCCTATTCGCGCTGCTACGGAAATGACAGATTTGTGAAACAAACGAATCATGTATGCTCACTTTATAGAATAATTTTTAGAACTACAATTTCCGTATACGGTAAATCAATGTCAAAAATTTTAAATAGAGAAAAGAAAAAAATCGCAATAAAAGCCAGGGTTTATAAATAACACCAGACATATTTTCAAGGCCCATGTTAAAAATTTCTTTGGAAACACGCTTTTCACGGCCAGCAAAAACTTCCAGAAAATTATCCGCGTAAAGGCAAAGGCCGTCATTAAAATTCTTTTTGTGTTCTGCCAGCCAGATTTCAGCGCCTTTGATTCCACGGCCCGCGAAAAGCAGGGCTGGAGCGGACTTCTTAATGGCCAACACCACGTTCTCTTCCATGTCCTTTTTAAAATAACCTGAAAAACGGCCGATGATTTTCAACTTGGGAAATGATATTTTGATGTTTTTTTCTGCTTCTTTGAGGTCATCCTGATGAGCACCGAGAAGATAGGCAGTTTTATTCATTTTTTCAACAGCCATGAAAATCCGGATAATCAGTTCATAGGGATTATAGCGGGTCACATCTCCCTTTTTCTGAAATTTCAGCCCCTTGGTGATGCCCGTGGAAACAGGTAGCACCAAAGTCGCTTCATTCAAAGCACGAAAATAATCCTTGTTTCGGCGGGCTTTGAACAATTTTTTTGTGGATAAAAGAACAATTTGATGTTGACCGCCGTTTTTTAACAGCTCTTCCAGATAAACCGATAGGCTTTCCTTATCAATATTATCTACAGGAACGTTTAAAAAACGGATGCGTTTTGGCTTCAACAGGCCCTCCAACTTTCTTTTTCAAGTAAAATCACTTTCACTGCGCCGACTAAAAACAAACCGGCGTTTTCGGTTCGCAATATGGACTGCCCAAGATATACAGGAAAAAAATCAGCTCTGTCAAGGGTCTGAAGATCAGCGGGGGACAAGCCCCCCTCAGGACCGATAAGCAGGGCTATTTTTGTTATTTCATCAGACAAACGGTGATGCAAAGGCTCACAATCTGGATCAGGATGCCCATAGAGCTTAAGGCCCGCCTGAGGACTGATCTTGGAAAGAGCTGTAATCTCTTCGATTTGCAAAACCGACAAGGAACCAGACTGCTGGGCCGCTTCCTGGGCTATTTTCTGCCAGCGTTCCTGTTTTTTTTTATAATCCTTCGGTGAATCATACTGAGGAATGGTATATTCGCTCTCAAGGGGAACCAGCTTTTTTACTCCTGCCTCAGCTGCCTGGCGAATGATTTGTTCCATTTTTTTCCCTTTAGGCAGGCACTGATAAAGAGTTATTTCCAGACCCTCCTGTGACCCGATTTCCATTTGATTCAAAACCTCAAATTTCAGGCTTTGATCATCTATGTGAAGCAATTTCCCATAATATCTTTTACCTGAAGGGCCTAAAAACAGAATTTTATCGCCCAATTTGATGCGCCGGACTTTTTTAAGATAATGAAAATTGTTTCCCTCAAGAATCAACTCATAGCCGACTCGGGGTTCCTGATCAATAACAAGCTGCTTCATTTAATCGTTGAAAGTGATGGTCAAATAACATTGCCGGTTTCTGGGGCCGTCAAAATCACAGAAAAAAATACCCTGCCATACTCCCAAAGCCATTTTACCATTCTCAATAGGTATACTTACACTGGAACCCACCATGGTGGTTTTGATATGAGCCGCTGAATTACCTTCTCCATGGCGGTAGTTATTATTCCAGGGCACCAGTTTATCGAAATAATTCGTCATATCAAAAACCACATCAGGGTCAGCCGCTTCGTTTATCGTCACTCCAGCAGTAGTGTGAGGCACATAAACCACAACAAGCCCGGAATTGACTCCCGATTCAGACACACATTGTCTGACCTGAGCTGTAATATTGACAAAATCGGTCCGGCTCGAGGTCCGGATATCCAGGCTTTTCATTGAGCTTCCCCTTTGTAATGACGAATATAATAAACAGCTTCTTGCAACTCCAAATCAAAATCCAGATCATACACAGGAGGATCATTATTGGTTCTGTTTATTTCATTACGTATGAGTTTTCGAATATAACGATCCTGAATTGTATAGCCCTCCTGCTTTATCTGCTTTAAAAAAACATTAATATCTTTTTCAGAAGGAGCAGGATTGTCTTCCAGGAACTGAGTTATTTTGTTTTTATCCAGAAAACGCTGAAGTGAGGCTTCCTCTTCATCAGTCAGAGTGGCTTCCTTTATTTCCTTATCAGGCGCGATTCCCTTGCCATCAATAAAAATTTTATTGGGTGTATAATATTTCGCGATCGTCAACCTGAATCCCGCGCCCCCTATACCGCGAATTTGTTGCACAGACCCTTTTCCATAGGAATTTTGCCCGATAACATAGGCACGCCCTGTATCTTTCAGCGCGCCTGTGAGAATTTCTGAAGCTGAAGCAGAAAATTGATCGGTCAAAATAACAATAGGAATATCATCAGAAACCAATTTCTTTTTTTGTGAATAAAATTCAATTTCTTCCTCTGGAATTCTGGATTTTGTTCCTACCAGTAATTGGCCTGGTTCAAAAAAATGATCGGCAACTTTTACCACACTATCCAATAATCCGCCAGGGTTGCTGCGTAAATCAATGATAAGTGCTTTATAATTATTCTTTTTAAAATAATCCAAGGCTTCGATAACACGTTCATCTGTTAGAGGTGTGAATTGAATTATATGCAGGTAAGCAATATCCTTCAGAATCATGTCTCGCGTAACAGTTGGAAGCTCTATATTATCTCTCACAACAGTTATATCAAAGACCCTGGTCTTTCCCCGACGAATGGTCATGGTTACTTCCGTGCCAGGAACACCCTTTAGCCGGTCAACCACATCATCAATCTCCATTCCCACTATATTTTCACCATTTACCGCGATAATCAAATCTCCAGCAAGAACGCCCGCTTTATATGCCGGTGTACCGGGAATAGGCCGAGACACTTCGGTTCCTTCTTCATCCTTATAAATAAAAAGACCCACACCGCCGAATTTTCCGGTTGTGGTTTCCTGCATATCCTTCATTTCCTTTTCAGATAGGTACATGGAGTGCGGATCCCCCAAGGAGTCAAACATCCCCTTCATGGCCCCTTCCATGAGCTGGTCGGTTGTTACCTTTTCTTCATCTACATAATAGTCCTGAATAAATTGCAAGGTTTGCTGTAGTTGCAGCAGTTTATTCAATAAATCTTCATCTTCGGTTTCATTCGATTCTGCCAGTAATCTCGGGGTAAAAGAGAGCAAAAAAATGATTATTAAAAAAACCAATGTTATTGAAAGAACAACATATTTCTCTTTACTGGTTTTGCTACTTGTCATAAAAGCCTCGCTTCATGGTCAGGTATTTTTGATTTTCAAAATAATAGTGTAATAATTATCCATGATTTCAGTGCTTTAAAATGGCCATTCCCGCGAAAACAGAAATAAGGCCATAGCCCTTTTAACCATATAATAACTAACATTGCAAAAAAATGGTATTTATCCGGAACTATCAAGATAATTTTGAAATCCCTTGACCTTAATATATAACAAAAGATAAACTTTCGTCCAAATGAACAAAGATAAAATTTTTTTTATAACCGGAACCTTTTGGGAAACAGCTAAAACAGTCATGCTTTTTATCATAGTGATAAATCGTTTTATCACTGAACCCTTATTTCCGATGGATTACTTTATCTGGATACTCCCCTTTGTGGCAAGTCACTTCTTACCAGCAATTGGCTTTTTATTAATGTTATTAAACGAAAAAAGATTCACAAACATGATCATTCTTATTCGAATCAGCAAAATATTCAATTTGTTTACAATCGGATTCATCCTTTTTTCAGAAATCTATAGCAAACCTGTCTTTCTTTTACCTTACCAGCAGTTGTTTCCTTTAAGTGGAATTTTCTTTTTTGAATTAATATTCATATATTTTTTACTATCCTACAAGACAAAAGAAAATATTTCTAAAAATTTAGAGGAAACTTCTACCCTGCCCGACTATACTATTACTGAGGTTGAAAATAAGGTATCTGAATAAATAAAAACGACTTTAAAACAGAATAATGCCTTTATTTAACATAAAGTATTTGTTTAGCTTAAACAGGAATCACTATTTTTAGCGTTAAGGATTGTAATAATAGCAAGTTATTTTTTCAAAAATAACTTGCTA
>JAFGWI010000087.1 GCA_016937215.1 Spirochaetales bacterium
GCATTTATTGCTCGCGAATGCAACCAAAGGATTTCGAAGCGAAGCGGAGTTATGGAAAGCCTGGCCTGCTGTAATGAAATGAAAGCAAGAAACGCCCAACATAACCAACCAGCTAAACAAATAATTTTTATTAAATACAAGCACGATCAATTTTAATGTTAAAATTACCGGATTCACTCACCAATCAATTCCAGCTTCCCAAAAAAAAGACGGGCACACTGCCCGCCTTTCTATTAATAAATAAACCAGTTTAACAATCAAAGGAAGTAATCAAACCAACATATTGCTGGGCGATCAACAGGGCATCAACAATATCAATCTTTCCGCTGCAATTCACATCAGCTTCAGCCGCATTAAAGTTTTGAGGATTCAGACCAACGTAGTACTGGGCTATTAATAATGAATCAACAATATTAACCACATTATTTCCATCAACATCACCGCTGACTGTCAAAGTAGTACCAGGATAGTGATCCACCAGTTTATCAATTTCCCCTTGAGTGATGGCGCGATTGTAAATATAGAAATGATCAATTTCCCCATCCAGATAGGGGTCAACATCATACTGGCTTCGTCCCAGGTAGTTTATGCCCATATCTCCCAGGTCCACAGGACTGAAACTCATGGCATTATTACGCCCGGCTTCCTTCCCGTTCAAATAAAGCACGCCCCTGTTACCAGATTTCACAATCGCGAAATGCTGCCATGAACCCACAGCTAATTCAGGCGCGTTTATGCGTTGTTCGCCGGAATTTCCGTTTTGGGTAATGGCAAAGCGGAAGGTGTTTCCGTCGCTCCGGGGTGTTAAAAACATATTAAAGGAAGCATCCGCGCCAAAATCAAAAATCCTGGCCCACATGGTAATGGTATCAAGTTTAACATAGCCGGCAATTGTAAAATCAAAAAAATCATTCATCACGCCCTTTGGAAGAGAAACATAATCGCTTGAGCCGTTAAAAGTATAGCTATTACCAGACCAGACCGCTTCCTGTTTTTCCGGCGGCGGTGTCACATTTGGCCGCTCAATAACTCCCCCGCCGGAATTATCAGTATAGGTGATACCCCGAATGGAATCCCCGTCAATATACATTTTATCTACACACACAGACCGACTGTAGGGATTATTATTGGACAATTCTTCGGTATGATAGGTATACCACCATTGGCCTTTAAAATAGGCAGCCCCTTCATGGTTTGTGCCAGAACCAGTGGGAGAACCAATAACCCCCCGGTGTGTCCAGGGGCCAGTAATTCGATTGCTTGTGGCATAGCGAATCTCCGATGGCCAGGGAGAAGTGGCGTACATCAGAAAGTATAGGCCGTTCTCCTTGATCACAAAGGGGGCCTCAAGGTAATTTGTCAGACCCGGAACATCCATGACCGAGGTGGTAAGTGAAATCATGTCTGACGACAGTCTGGCATAACGGCAGTTTCCATCACCCCCCCAGAATAAATAGGCCTGGCCATCATCATCAATAAAACACATGGGGTCAATATCCCGCGCGGCATGGCCGGGCGTATTTTTATCAATGAGGGGTCTGCCTAATACATCCTCCCAGGGGCCTGTGACATTTCGGCTTCGAAAAACGCCTATTTGCCAGGTATCAGCCGTGTAAAGATAAAAATAATTATTCTTATAAACCATGGTGCTTGCCCAGGCCGCGTCATTGGGCATCCAGCTAACCTGATCGGGCCTTAAAATCTGGCCATGATCTGTCCAGTCTCTCATGTTTGAAGAAGATAAAAGGCGCCAGGCATACATTTTAAAAGTTGAGGGATTCACTTCATCCTGACCGCAAATAATGTAAAAGCGATCATTATAAACAAAGGGATTAGGGTCGGCTGTTCGGTAATTGGTGATCAGCGGATTATCCGCGTGAATAATGGCACAGAAAAATACAAAAAGAAAAATGAAAATACTGTTTTTTTGTCTCGCACTTATCATGTTAACTCCCGTTTTATTTGTTTCGTTTTTATTATTATATCAAAAGTCTGGAAAATATTCAATTTAAACCTTCTCAATTCCCGGCCTTATCCTTCAAAATTGAATAAAAGCCTCACCGTAAACTCATCCTTGTTTTTATTTAAGGCCAAATCTTATTGGGCGTTGCCTGCCGTCCATAAACAGCAATTCGTTGCAGTTACAATTCCAAATATAAACTATTATTAATGCAGTTTCATACCATCGCTTAATTTTTATTTTTAACAAAAGGTTTATATTTGGAATTGTTGTACCGGGGGCATGGCAGGCCGGGCTATCCGGCACTCCGCTGTCGCTTCGAAGCTTTACTGCCGGAAAATATCCGGCAGTAAAGCTTTGGCTTGCCATTTTTGAAAAAATGGCAAGCCATGCCTCCTATCCCTAACGCGCTTATAGCCAAAGAATCTTTTTGCTAAACAAGCACTCATCATTTACCCCTCTATTTCCGCCGGCAAATAAGCATCTCCTACAAAGGACCTTAAAAAATCACTGAGTCCGAAAAGCAGATTTTGAAATATCTACGGCATAATTGGCAAAAAGGCGCTGTTTACCCGACTCAACACTCAAAAGGATATACAAGGAATTCACCGTTTCTGGCACAGCCACAAAAGTGGTCCATTCAGTGGTTTTACCAGGAGGCGTAATGGGTGTTGAGGGCAGATCAGGGCTGACATAAAAACCATAAATAACACCATCGCTTCCAATAACAGGCGGGGTTCCTATATGCACATAAGTCTGATATTCGCCGGGATTTCGTGTTTGCCAGGTGAATTGTATTCCCTTTTCATCGCGTCTATAATCAGCCAATGTCAAAACAACCTGGTTCAATGCTGATATTTTAAAATCAGCCTGTAAAATATCAGCACTTACTTTTTTGGCTAATGGATATGTGATATTTGTAACCATGTTGTCAAGATCAACCACCAGGGTGGATTTAATTTGATTAGCCTCTGGTTCGTAATAATTGTACTGACCAGTTACATAGCTATAATTTATAGTCAGTTTTGATTCCGGGAAATTCCGGTCTGAAGCACATTCCACATAAATCCTTTGTGTTCGAGAATCATATTTATTCCCTAGCTGATAGCCCTGAATATAAAAATCAGGAGCCACGCGATGGCCGCCTGTGCCCACAAAGACACTTGGACATTCCACTGTTTTGCCATCTTTGTGAGTAATGACAGCAGCCCTGCCTTCAACAGCTTTCATGGCACTAAAGGCGCCAGTGTCATTTCGGATGGCTAAATGGATACGCGCCATACCATTATTGATTGATTCTATCTCTGTCACCATGGCATTCCAGCCTTTTGAACTTCCCTTTTTACCAAACTCCAATCCTTCCGGAACCACCACATAACCAGTAAAGTAGAGTATCACTAACAATAAAAAGGCCGAAGCTGGAATACTTAATGGCTTTATCAATGCAATAAAAAATTTTGATATCCTCTTCACATTTTTATCCTTAGTGTCCCGATGTTTTCCGAGATAAAATCCCATTAATGAGTGTAACAATCTGCCAGTATTCATTAGGGGCATCTGTTCCACCGTCAACTGCTTTTATAGTCTTTAACTGACCTTGATAAAGGACTCCGATAATATAGATATAACATTGACCACAGGGTGTGTGCCAGGTAGAATAAAGTTCATCGGTATACCAGCCAAGCTGGTTAATGCCATTCAGCAAAGAGTCTATCTCATTCTTTGTGGTTTTTATTTCAATTGATTCATCACCAGTATCCCATATTATGGTACCATCAGGATAAAAAGCATAAATTTCATCAACACAATGGGGCCCTCCATTTCGTTCATAACAAATTATGGCTCCCTTATCCATATAGGTTTCAAACAGACTTTCACGCAATGGCTTTGGCTGGCAAGTGAGGGTTGTCGAGTTTTGAAATAAAATTCCAAAACCAGCTATGACCAGCACAATCAACCCAAGAGTCGTACCCACCGGCGCAAGGGTTTTCCGATTCCGTTGCAGAAACAGGAGTATACCGCCTTTTCGGGCAAGCCCCTTTCTGCCGTGATTATACGCCAATAAACTCTGAACACCAATAAATACCAAAGTTAAACCACCCACAACAATATTGGTCCACCAGGAACTTAATTGCCCGGTTGCCTGAATCAGTGTTTGGGTTACTACCAGCAAAAGAACACCGAACAAGGTTCCCAAAACATAGCCCACTCCGCCGGAAAGCATGGTGCCGCCCATAACAACAGAAGCGATAACCGATAATTCAAAGCCCTGGGCATAGAGACCATGGCCTGATCCAATATAAATACTATAGGTAATACCGGCCAAAGCGGAAAAAAATCCGCAAAGGGCATACACGCCTACTTTAGTCGCGTTTACCTTCAGCCCCATCAAACGGGCAGATTCTTCATTATCACCAATCGCGTAAATAGTCCGCCCGAATCGAGTATAATGGGCCAGATAAATCGCCAGAGCATAGACAACAATAACCAGAACAACCAGCAATGATATAAATGGCCCTGTCTTTGTAACAGGATCGCTTAATCCCGGAATCAGAATTCGCGTTTGAGAAAGCAGCTTGTAGGTCGGATTGGTGATGGCAATCGAATTGTCGCTGATAAAAAAACATAATCCCCGGCCAATCCATAGAAAAACCAGTGTCGCGATGAATGGCTGAACCTTCAGGTAAGTAACCAGATAGCCAATAGAGGTTCCGATTGCGACACCCATCAGCAGCATCAGCAACATGACAACCCAGGGGTTCCAACCAGCCCTTAACAAGGCAGCCGAGACAACTGTTGTTAAAGCAATAACACCGCCTACGGACAAGTCGATTCCTCCTGTGAGTATAACAAAGGTGCCACCCACAGCAGCAATCAACAAAAAAGGCGAGGTTCTAAAAAGATTAAGAAAAATTTGAGGCTCTCTCATACCTTCAAAAAATAAGGCGCCAAGAGCGTAGGTAATAATAAACAAAGTGGCTGTGGTGAACAACGGAATGTACCTGCGGTTTGATGATATTGTATTTGAAATAATGGCTCCTAAATTCTTATTCATAAAATGATTCTCCTGATAAGGGCTGGTAAATCATTTTCAAAATTCCCTTACCTGCTTGGAATAAAAAAGAATAACAAAAAGGACAACAGCTCCCTGAATCGCCATAACCGCGTTTGCCGGAACCCCCAGATTGTACATCGATATTTTTGTGGCTTGCATAACCAAGGCTCCAATAACACTTCCCAATAAAGTAAAGCGGCCGCCAGACATCATGTTGCCACCAATAACAACAGCCAGAATGGCATCGAGCTCAAGTAAAAGGCCGATATTATTGGCATCGGAGGTTTTAATATTTGAACTGGCAATTAACCCAGCAACCCCCGCGCAAAATCCGCAAAAAGCATAAACCAAAAGCTTGATGAATTTTTCATCAAGCCCGCTATAAAAACTGGAGCGGGAATTAGCCCCTACAGATTCAATGAACATGCCCATGGCCGTCTTCCGTGTCAAAAACCATGTCAGAACAAGCATAAAAGCCACAATATAAATCGGTAAAGGAATAATCAACCACAGGTTTGCGATATAAGAAAAGGGTTCATAAAAAATCTGAATTCTGATTCCATTCGTGATCAGCTGGGCGATGCCCCGTCCTGAAATCATTAAAATCAATGTAGCCACCATGGCCGGGATATTAAAATAAGCGACAAGTATACCGTTCCACAAACCACAAATAACAGCCACCACCAGCGCCGCGATAATGACACTTCCAAAAGGGGCGAATGTAAAAGTCGGGTCATTAATCAGCCGTTGGGTCTCGGCAGATAATGTTTTGGCCATAACATAGGGGTTCATCATCAAGGCAGCCACAGAAGCTGATATGGCCATGACAGCCCCCACAGAAAGATCAACCCCACCAGTGGCAATAACAAGAGTCATACCAATGGCGAGAATACATACTGTTGAAGCGCTGCGCATAATGTCAATCACATTACCATAGAGGTTACCATCCCTTAGTTGAATGGCAAAAAAATTGGGAATAAAAATCAAATCAAAAAGAAAGATGCTCACCAGCGCGGCAAATGAGAAAAACAATTTACTTCCTGAAATATTTTTCCATATATTAAAGGGTGTCATGGTTTTCATTATTCACTCCCTGCCCCTGTTTAGCAATAGTCTGTTTTTAATCTTAGCGGAAAAGGTTTGGAGTTTCTCTGCTCCATCTATAGCCCCTCTGTCTCACATCCAATACCTAGCGCTTAATATGGTTTTCTTAAGTAAAGGCCATTTCCATTTTCCAATGAAATATGGATCATATTAAACAGAATTAATATTTACGAGTTGGTAAAATGGCTTCCGCATCCTTCTGATAAAAAACGCCTTCATGAGAAGGCACCCATTTAGGCAAAGCATCACCGTTCAAGGCTTTTAGAGCAGCTTCATAAACCTGTGGCGCGAGTAAAGGGTTGCATTCGATAACCGTATTGATTTCTCCGGCAATCATGCCTTTAAAAGCGCCAGCTGTGCCGTCAACAGTGATAATTTTAATATCAACTCCTGGTTTTAAACCAGCTTCTTTAATCGCGAGCGCCGCGCCCATACCCATTTCATCGTTCTGGGCGAATACAGCCTGAATATCTTTGCTTTTCTTCAGAAAAGCAGCCATCACATCTTTACCTTCTGTGGCACTCCAGTTGGCTGTCTGGCTTTCGGTAATAACAATACCGCTGCCGTCTATGGCTTCACGGAAACCTGTTCCTCTGTCTTTGGCAGCAGAAGAACCAACATTACCAACCAGCTCAACTACATTCTTTTTTGTGCTGTCATTTAATAGTGTTATCATTTCGCGACCAGCTTTTCGGCCTTCTTCGGTGAAATCAGAACCTATATAAATAGCATAGAGATTTTCAGCAGCGTCGATTCGGCGATCCTCCAAAACAACAATTTTACCGGCAACCTTGGCTTCTTTTAAAACATCCTCCCAGCCAGTGGTCTCAAGCGCAGCAAGAATAATCACGTTCACCTTTGGATCAGCAATAAAATTACGGAAAGCAGAGACCTGATTTTCAAGCTTGTTCTGGGCATCATAAAAATTAAGGTTGATGCCCAATTGCTGAGCTGTTTCCTTGAAAGAAGCGGTGTTAGCTGTCCGCCAGCCGCCTTCAGAGCCGGTCTGGATAAAACCCACAACCATATCATTATAAGTGCAATGGGGAGAACATTTTACACCCCTTGTTTCATGTCCGCACCCAACAAAAGCAGTGAAAGGAACAATAAACAAAAGAATAAGAACAATTGTAAAAAATTTTTTTGTCATGGGAACCCTCTTAAAATGCAATTAGCAAGAAGTTGAACTCAGGATTGCTATCAATTTTCTCGGACAAAAAGAAGGCGAAATATTTTTTCTTAAACTCAATCGGCCGAGAAGTCTTTCCCGGCCGTAATGATTCGCGCCCAGGGTCCTTTTGATTACCCCTTGGTGCCAGCATCTTTCCTGTCCTTTACCCAGGGCAACTTCAGCCAGGGCGGCAAAGCAAGTTTGAATTTGCTTTTGTCACGTAATGACATAATCACGCTTTGCAGAACAATAAAGAGATAAAGCAAGAGCCCGCTTATGATGGCTTGAAAATTTGATTGAACACCAGCCGCGCGAATAAGTTCGTTGATTATCAAAAGAGTCAGTACACCTATTGGCGCGCCAAGCAAGTTCCCCACACCGCCATTAAGAAGAGTTCCGCCTATGATGGCCGAGGCTATTGCCTTTATTTCAAAGCCTGCCGCGTTTCCGATATTACCGGCTCCTGTTGTCATGATAAACACAAAACCAGCGATACCGGCTGTTAATCCGCATATCACATAGGTTAAGAAAACAGTCCGCTTAACGTTAATACCGAGCATCATGGCGCTCTGACTATTGCCGCCAACCGCGTAAACATTACGTCCGAAACGCGACCACTTCATCAGCACGGCGATGAGGGCCACAAGAACCACCACAACAATAACACCTGGTTTGATTTCACAGGGTATAAAAATATCCAGTCTGTTTTTGGTGCCAAGCCAGGGAATCACAATATCAAAATCCCGCAAGGCAACAAAATCCGGCCTGGTCACATTAATCGGATCCTTATGAAGTGTTGTCAAAAGCCCATTCGCCAAAAACAACCCTGCCAGGGTTACAATAAAAGGCTGAATCTCTAAATAGGCAATAAGATAGCCCTGCAAAAGGCCAAAGGCGATTCCAATGCCTAAGGCAAGAAGCAAAGCGCCCCAAAGGCTTCCCATTTCCGATTCCAACAACACAGCACAAGCCATGGTTACAAGACCGCAGACAGCGCCAATGGAAATATCAATACCGCCTCCTATCATGACGATGCACAAACCAAGTGTCATGATGATGAGCGGAGCGTTCAGGTTGAACAGATCAAAGAAGGTTTGAAATTGCATAAAACTGCCTGGAAAACTGATAATGGAAAAAAGGTACATCAGCACAAATATAACAGCCGCAATGATAAACAGAAGATTCGAATTGGATAGTCTTTTTTTGGCTTTTGTTATGTTCAAAGTTCCCATTCTAGTTCTCCTTTTTCCCGGATGCGTCAGTGCCGGAAACCGCTGTATCCTTTGGCGCTCCAGTTAGCTTGACGGCAATGCCAGCCAAGCTGCTTCGAATCTGATCCAGGGCTTTCTTGGCAAAAACCCTGACCACAGGGGATGCGACCACCATAAGAATGATAATGAAAACAGCCTTAAAGGCCTTAATGGCCTCGGTTTCTACTTCCAGCCGGAGCAAGGTCCTGTTCAGCATCTCTATTGTATAGGCGCCGATAATTGAACCAGTAATACTGAACTTCCCTCCGATCAAGGAGTTTCCGCCAATGGCAACAGCAAGAATCGCGTCCATCATGATAAACTTGAGCAAATTAACGCTATCATGGCGCCCTGCCTTGTTTACCGCGATAAACCCCGCGACAGCGGAACAAACACCCATAATCAAAAAAGTCAGAAAGATGATCTTTTTGGGGTCAATCCCATTTAGTCGCGCGGCGCTTGGGTTAATTCCCACAGATTCAGCATAGAGTCTGAGATTCGTGGTTTTAAGCACCACTGCCACAATGACAATAAAAAGAGCGGTCAGGATTATCGGAGTCTGCAAAGGTAGACCCGGTATCACCGTACCGATTTGATTGGATATATCATTGGCCAATATAGGGGACAATTTACCGTCAATCATAAAAGCGATGGAACGGCCCCCTGTGAGGAGAATAAGAGTCGCGATCATAGGCTGAACCTTGAATACGGAAACAAGGATGCCGTTAAATGCGCCTATGACTAGCCCGGCTATACAGCTGATGAGAAAACCAGCCAATATGGTAAATATCGTGACTTGTCCGGCATTCAGCACAAAGAGAACAAATATGGCAGAGGTAATAGTGGCACTTACGCCGATACTTATGTCCTGCCCCTGGGAAGCTGAAGTAACCAAGGTCATACCTATTGTCAGAATAACCAACTCCGAAGCGCCAAAAAGGATATTTGGTATGTTCCCGTACAATGCCCCATTTACCAAGGTGATGTTGAAATAATCAGCTCCCTTTATCAAATTGATGATAATGAGTAACACCATCACCGATATTGGAAGAAATAGATGAGATATTTGTAATTTCAAAGCGCGCATTTTTACTCTCCTCCTTGGGCTATCACATGCATGACATCGTTTTCTGTCAAATCCGTTCCATTAAGCTCTCCGACAATTTCACGGTCCTTCATAATAATCAATCGGGAACAGGTTCGAAGCATTTCGTCAATTTCAGAAGATATAAATGTGAGACTCATCCCTTCACCGGCGAGTTTGATCACAAGTTTCTGAATCTCCACCTTGGTTCCCACATCAATTCCCCTTGTTGGTTCATCAAGGATAAGGTACATGGGATGAGTGAGGAGCCAGCGTGCCAGAATGACCTTTTGCTGATTGCCTCCTGACAGAGATTTGATTGGCGTATTGATGGTCGGAGTTTTGATTTTCAGCGTCTTAACATACTCGTCGGCAAATTCTTCCGCTTGTTTCCGCGAAATAGGTCTGAAAAAACCTTTCATGACCTGAAAGGCCAGTATAATGTTATCGCGCACTGATAGGTCAGCGATGATTCCATCACCTTTACGATCCTCCGGCAGATAACCAATACCCCTTTTCATAGCCTCTATGGGTGCCTTGATCTTAACTTTTTTGCCATTCATTCTGATTTCACCGCCTGTGACCTTGTCGGCGGCAAAAATTGCCCGCGCGCTTTCGCTGCGCCCGGAGCCAAGAAGCCCCGCGAATCCGTTAACCTCGCCTTTTTGTATTGTAAAATCAAAGGGCCGAACCCCCGCGTCGCTCGAAAGCGCCTTTGCTTCAAAAACCGGCACATTGGTGGCGGATTTTTTGGGTTCATGTTTTTTTATCTTTGTAACATCATCCAGAGCCTTACCCATCATTTTCGAAACAAGTTCGATTTGGGAAAGTGAAGATGTTTCATATTCACCGACCAGCTTTCCATTACGAAGCACTGTAATCCTGTCTGTGATTTCATATACCTGCTCCAGAAAATGGGTGATGAAGATAATCCCCACACCCCGATCTTTCAGCTCGCCCATAAGCTCAAATAGCTTATTCACCTCGTCTTCATCAAGTGAGGAGGTTGGTTCATCAAGAATGAGGATCTTGCAGTCCATGTCAACCGCCCGGGCTATGGCGATCATCTGCTGAATCGCAAGAGAACAGCTTGTTAATTCCTGGGTCGGGCTCGCTGGTATTCCTAGGGAATCCAGCAGTTGGGAAGCCTTTTCGTTCATCTGCTTCCATTGAACGAAAGGGTTTCGCCCCCGACCAATAAACATATTCTCCGCAACGGTCAGATTGGGACAAAGGGTTATTTCCTGATAGACCGTGCCTATCCCTGAGTTTTGTGCCTCCTGGGGCGACCTCAAATCAATAGGATTTCCATCCAGAACAATCTGGCCGGCATCCTTCTCA
Source organism: Spirochaetales bacterium (assembly GCA_016937215.1). GTDB lineage: Bacteria > Spirochaetota > Spirochaetia > SZUA-6 > JAFGRV01 > JAFGWI01. The sequence goes on from JAFGWI010000087.1 coordinate 10,966, forward strand.
TAAACTCCGGTTATAACCTTAATCAGTGTGGACTTGCCTGCTCCGTTTTCGCCCATAAGGGCATGGATCTCACCCTTTCGGAGCGCGAAGTCAACCATATCCAGTGCTTTAACCCCTGGAAAGGTTTTACAGATGCCCTCCATTTTAAGTATGTTTTCCGACTGCAACCAAAGGCCTCCTTATTGCTTTTTAAAAAACTAACAGCGGTGCGGTGTACCTGACTATGTCCGCACACCGCGCCGCGCGACACAACCCGGGAGTTGTGAAATTTTATTTAGGAAAAAATTATCTGGTTATGACACCCTTGCCAGGATCGGCATTGATACCCCACTGATCAATCAGTTCATCGGTGATTGTATCGGTTGTCAAGAGTAACTCTGTCTGGTATTGGATACCGCTGGGGAGTTTACCGCTTTTGATCCACTTGGAGATTTCAGCTGCCTGACGTGGATTACACTGCATGTCGGCATCCCAGTAACCAGCTTGTACGTTACGAAGCGCGAAGCGATTAAAGTCAAAGCCAATAATCTTGACCTTGCCATCTTTGCCATGGGAAATACCAGCTGCTTCAAGAGCCTGAACAGCGCCTTGAGCCATACCATCATTCTGCGCATAAATAACATTGAAATCCTTACCCGCGGCAATGGCTGCTTCTACCACTTTTCGGGCTTCTTCAAGACTCCAGCTGTCTCCACCGGTTCCATCGGCTACTATTTCAAGCTTTCCGGCTTTCTGGGCATCGAGCACCGCGGCGCTTCGACCTATTTCAGCAGCAGAACCTAATTGACCGCGGATGAGAACCAGTTTGATTGGTTGTGAAACGCTATTCAATACCCAATCTGTTGCCATTTTGCCCTCATAAGCCATGTCTGAAACAAGTGCGGCCTGGTAGTTAGACGGATCAGTTTCAATTGTGCGGTCAAAAAGAATAACCTTAACACCTGCTGTTTTTGCAGACTTTAATGTGTCGTCCCAACCTGAAGCATTTGCGGCTGAAATGAGAAGATAATCCACTCCATCGCGAATGTAGCCTTTGGCCGCGGCAATCTGCTCGCTGTTGTCGCCGGTATTGGTCTGTTTCGCGTCATAACCATTATCCTTTGAGAAAACAGTGTTCATGGCCTCAACATTGGCCTGTCGGTAACCGGATTCTTCCGGTGGCAGATTTACGATGCCGACCTTGATCAGGCTTGATTTTGCTTCTTGTCCACATCCAACAAATAGTGCGAAAGGAACAATAATCGCGAGAATAAGAACAATTGTAAAAATTTTTTTATTCATAAGGACCTCCCTTAATATATTGAATAACACAATGCAGTGTTATTAAAACCAAAAAACAATGGAAGCAGCTAATGTTTAAATTTTATTCCCTGTTTCCATATTTACCTGTAACAACAACCAATCGATGTTCACACAAAATAGATGAACAACAAATAATGAATAAGCTATGCCATTTCATCTATTTGTTAGAATTTACACACCATTCTATCAGATTTGGCTAAAAAGTCTACACTAATTAATAAAAAAATGAAAAAAACTGGACCAGAGGCGCAATCCGGGTTATATTACAAGAAAGTTTTGTGTAAAATATACACAAAAAATGGGCTCTATTACCCATTTCTTCAGGTAATTTTTCCCCAGGTTTGGTGCTTTTATACATAAATTATAATTATATAGTAGATTTTCTTAAACAATTGAGATACAATGAGGTAGCGTGTAAAGATTTTACACAATTATTCCTGATACAAAAAAAGAGAGCTTGTTTGCTTATTCACAAAACTTCATTCCCAAAGCATCAGGACTGGTCATAATGCTTCGAATGGTTGCCCGATTGCGTGATTCCTTAGGTGAGAAGATACACAGCCGCGCAGCCCGAAGGCCCGGTAACCTGGAGTAAAACAGAATAGCGCGTAAAAGACAGGCACTTAAATGTGGAAACACTTTTAAAAGATTTGGATTTGAGGCTCCTGCAAAACTGTACGCTTGCAAGGGCTATTAACATTAAGAGAAAATTTTCTTATTATCGCGTAATAAGATATTTTTTTACCGTTGTTTGCTCATAGCTTATGACAGGACTTTTGATATGAGCGATTTATTTGGCTGATTCGATCAGCTGTTTGCAATGCGTTAGGGATAGGAGACATGGCGGACAATTTTTTCAAAAATTGTCCGCCAAAGCGTTTTTTGCCTGATTTTTACAGGCAAAAAATCTTCGGAGCGATAGCGCAGTGTCGAATAGCCCGGCCTGCCCTGCCCCCGGGCGGCAGGCAACGCCCAATATAATTGACGTTAAACAAAGAATAGGTTTTAAGAAGCACATAGTTAAACATCAAAAAGGGTTAATAGGAACAAAAGTTTGATAAAACCATTGGCCTTTTTCTGATATCACCTTAGGGAGGCAAGATGAGTAACAGGCTATTAATTATTGATGATAATGAAAAAATCTGCAAAAGCCTGATTCAGAATTTCAAACAATACGGCTATGAAAATCACTATGCCACCAACAGTCAGGATGCCTATGCTTTGATCATGAAGCACCATATTGATCTTATAATCCTGGATATTGTTATTGGCGAAGAAAACGGTTTAGAGATTCTCAAAAATATTCTGGCATTAAACCAGAACATTCCAGTTATCATGATTACCGGTTTCGGAACCATTGAAACAGCTGTGCAGTCAATAAAAATGGGTGCTTTTGATTATGTCCAAAAACCCCTTAACTTTGAACGCTTACTGAAAATTGTTGAAAATGCTTTGAAGTTGTCGGCTCTTTCACAGGAAAATCTTAAATTAAAAAAACGCCTTATCGAGATGTCACAGGAGATGATAACTCAGGATCATCAAATGATTGAGCTTTGCGCTAAAGCCAAACGCCTGGCTGCCACAGACATCCCTATTCTTATTACAGGAGAAAACGGTACCGGGAAAGAATTATTGGCCGATTATATTCATTATCAGTCACCGAGAAATGCTTCAAAATTAATAAAGATCAATTGCGTGGCTTTTCCCGAACACCTCCTGAATAATAAATTATTCGGCCACCAACAAACAACCGAGTCGGGTAATCTCACATCCCATATGGGTGTTTTTGAAAAAGCTGAAAAATCAACTTTGTTGTTAGACGAGATCGGCGATATGCCTCTGGCTATTCAGGCAAAAATACTAGGGTTTTTGCAAAACAAGGAGATAAACCGCGTCGGCGCCAATGAAAATATTAAAGTTAATATACGCTTGATTGCTGTGACCAATAAAAATCTGGAGATACAGGTAGAAGAAAAGAAATTCCGGCAGGACCTGTTTTTCCGGCTCAACACAGCGGTCCTGGATATTCCTCCTTTAAGAAACCGCGCGGGCGACATTCCTTTACTGGTCGATCATTTTCTAAAGGAATTCTCCAACCTTAACACAAAAGCTATTTACAGCTTAAAGCCGCCGGTTATGGAAAAATTCATGGAATACCATTGGCCGGGCAATATACGAGAACTCAGAAACACCTTGAATTACGCGGCCGCCATTTGCGCCGGCGATGTGATTACCATCAAGGATTTACCGCCCGCCTTACTCAATCCGATCAAACCTAAAAAATCCGATGTTTTTCAGACCAGCTCACTTGAAGAATCTGAAAAAGAATTGATTCTCCGAACACTCGCTCAAAACAATCAAAACAAAAACCGTACCGCCATTCAATTAAATATTAGCCGTAAAACTCTTTATAACAAATTAAAAAAATACGGATTATATACAGATGGCCGCTAATAAGAAGGATCCCTTTGTAAAGCTTAAAAACATCAATCTTAACATCAACAATATACAAATCCTGAAGGATATTAATTTAAGCTTTTACCCGGCAGAAATCCACGCCCTGGTTGGTCACCATGGAGCAGGAAAATCATCACTGGGGCAGGTGATCAATGGCACGATGCAAGCTGATTCCGGTGAAATTCACATTCAAAATAAATGCTACCATGACCTTTCGCTTCAAAAATCCGCGAAGCTGGGCATAGAGATGGTTTATCAACAGATTCATTTGCTGGATTATTTTACCGTGGCTGATAATATTCTGATACCAAACAAATGGTCCCATCCCTACCTTTTCCGCAACAAACGAAAACTTCATAATGAAGCGGAACAAATTATCAAAAAATATAATCTCTCACTGGACCCCGGCAAATTGGTTAAGAATCTCGAGCTTTCTGAAAAAATTGCCGTTGCCGTACTTAGGAGCATCATTCGCTCGCCAAAGGTTCTTATTCTTGATGAAGCTTTGGAAAAAATGTCTTCAAAGGATTATCAGGAAATAAGAAAGCTGTTAATGGATTTGAAAGACAGCGGGATCGCTGTTATTCTGATCACTCACAGAATTGACGATATTTACGAATTAGCTGACAAGGTTTCTATTATCAAAAACGGGCACATTCTCCTGACTGAAGCTGTAAGCGAAATGGACCGCTTCAATCTGATTAAAATGACTTACACTCAGATTTCCAAAACCCAAAACAACGCCAATACCAACCAGGAATTTTATCAGATGCTGAAATACAACGAGGCGATTCTGCAAAAACTTCCCATGAATATCATCGTAACCGATAATGAACACAAGATTAAGATGATAAATGAATTTGGCGAAAAATATTTTGAAATTGATATTGAAAATTATTTAAATAAATCCCTTAAGGATTTTTTAAAATCAAATAACTCACAATTATGCGATATTTTATTCGCGTCCCTGGACGCGCGAGTGGAAAAAGAACTCTATAATCTTCCGTTAAATCTTAAAACCTATCAAGCCATCAGCAATATCAAGATTTTTCCCTTTTACGATGGTAATTTTTTTATCGGTAATATCATCATTATTGAAGATATTACCAAACAGGAACAAATGCGCCAGCAGGTGATTTTGTCGGAAAAACTGGCCTCGGTTGGTCTTCTGGCAGCTGGGGTTGCCCATGAAATAAATAATCCTCTTGAGATAATTTACAACCATCTGAATTATTTAAAATTCGATCTTGATAAAGAAAGCATAAAAAAAACCCTGGGCTATCTTGAGGATGAAATGGAATCCATCAAACAGATTGTCAGCAATCTCATTCTTTTTTCCGATAACCGCCAAAGAATGAATGAAAAATTCGAGTTTAACGAGGTGGTTCAAAGCATTATTGATCTTATTAAATTTAAAACCAAAAAAATGGGTATTTCCATTAATTTTCATAAAGAGCAGCCAAACATCATTTATCACGCCAATAAAAACGAAATCAAACAGGTATTGCTGAACTTGTTTAAAAACAGCATCGAAGCCATGCCCAACGGCGGGACCATCAAGATTATCACTGCCTGTCACAAGATCGACGAGGACGATGAAATACTTCTGATTTTCTCCGACACAGGCACGGGAATTAATGCCAAAGATCCAAACAATATTTTCCTGCCTTTTTATTCAACCAAAAACAAAGGCGGCAGCAATTTGGGCCTGGGCCTTTCTGTCAGTTATGGCATTATTAAAAAATTCAAAGGACAAATTTCGGTACGCAACCGAAAATCCGGAGGGTGTGAGTTTAAAATATCATTGCCTGTGTTGAAATTTTCCTTACAGGATCAAAGCATTGACCCCGAACGAATGGAATACTACATGAACCCGAACAAAGGAACACCCCTGGACCAGTTTACCCGAGATCCCTTTGAAAAATAAATTCGGATAGTAAATAAAAAATGCTACTTTCCCTACCCGAATTATCAAGATAATCCTGAGCCAAATAACTTTGGAACCGCAAAGTACACCAAAGCAAAATTGAGCCAGGCTGAGAAGAATGGAGGAGTTAAATGATTGATTTAAAAAGCAATGAAGTCTGGTTTGCCACTGGCAGCCAGCATCTCTATGGAGATGAAACCCTGCGTCAAGTGGCCGAGGATTCAAAAAAAATAGTTCAAGGCCTGAACGCGTCTGACAAAATCCCCCTGAATATCGTTTACAAGCCAAGCCTTACAACTCCTGATGCCATAGCATCACTTTGCACCGAAGCCAATTCAGCGCCTAACTGTATAGGCCTTATCACCTGGATGCATACTTTTTCACCTGCCAAAATGTGGATCGCCGGCCTGAAAAGCTTGAACAAACCCTTTGTTCATCTTCACACCCAGTTCAACCGGGAAATTCCCTGGTCCAAAATCGATATGGATTTTATGAATCTTAATCAGACAGCCCATGGGGGCCGTGAATTTGGCTACATTGGTTCTCGCATGAGATTAAACCGTAAAGTGATTGTCGGTTATTTTGAGGACGAGGAAGTACAGGAACAACTGGCTATATGGATGCGCGCGGCAAGCGCCTGGCAGGATTCCAGAAAAGCCAAAATTGCCCGATTTGGCGACAACATGCGCGAGGTAGCTGTTACCGAGGGCGACAAGGTTGGAGCGCAAATACAAATGGGTTATTCTGTTTACGGTTACGGAGTAGGCGATCTGGTTGCTAAAGTAAAATCAGTTAGCGACAGCGAAGCAGACAAACTGGTAAATAGCTATAAAAATGATTACCAAATCACTCGTGATGTTGCCTCTGACAATGCCCGAATGGCCTCACTCAAGGAGGCGGCCCGCATTGAATTGGGTATGCGCCACTTTCTGGAAGATGGCGATTTTCAGGCATTCACAACCACCTTTGAGGATCTTCATGGTTTGTCACAATTACCGGGCCTTGCCGTACAACGTTTAATGGCAGATGGTTACGGCTTCGGAGCTGAAGGCGACTGGAAAACAGCTGCCCTGGTTCGGGCCATGAAGGTTATGGCAAGCGGACTTCCCGGGGGAACCTCCTTTATGGAAGATTACACATATCACCTTGAAAAAGGACGCATGCGTGTTTTAGGCGCCCACATGCTGGAAGTCTGCCCCAGTATTGCCGATACCAAGCCCTCACTGGAAATCCATCCCCTCTCGATCGGGGGAAAAAGCGACCCTGCCCGTCTGGTTTTCAATGTAAAAGAAGGCCAAGGCATTAATGCCTCAATTATGGAAATGGGCAACCGACTCCGCATCGTGGCTAATCCTTGTGAAATCGTAGCTCCTGACGCGCCGCTCCCCAATCTGCCTGTGGCCCGTGTTGTCTGGGTTCCTGAGCCGAATCTGCAAATTGCCGCGGCAGCCTGGATTTTGGCCGGCGGTGCCCATCACACAGGATTCAGCCAGGCCATCAACAGTCAATATCTTGAGGATTTTGCTGAAATGGCTGGTCTTGAATATTTACTTATCGACAAAAATACCAACATCTCCCGATTCAAACAGGAACTTCGCTGGAATGATGTTTATTACCACATTTCCAATGGACTCGGAATCTGATTTTATACAGCCCTATACATTAAAAACAGCCCTTCTTCATAAGGGCTGTTTTTTTTCATGGGGCCAGGGATAATCCGGGTTTTACATTAATGAAAAATAAAGGAAACTTATATTTTAGCTTCAAACCCAGGGGAATCACCCCATTCAGGGGCAACACAAAATGAAGTTTCATGTTAGCCCTCAAAAAAAAACGCGGGAGCCTCGATAGAGCCCCCGCGTTTTTGATCAAAGGAAAAAATGATTTCAGCTCCCCGCGCCCTGCATCAATGCATTGATCACGCGCTGATCCTTGATCGACCCACTGTTCCGGTCGATCGCTCCGCCTGTGTCCCAGAAAAACATCTTAATGCCTTTTTGTTTTGCTGAATCAACAAGATAGCGATGATAATAATCCCGTGAATTAAGGTGCTTTGTCATGTCCGCGGGATTACTGCGCTGAATGGCCAAAAACTCACCAATAATAACAGGTATGCCACGGTCAACAAATTTTGACTTCATATATCCGAAAAATTTTTCCACATCAGCCTCTTCGCCATAAGTGGCATTTCGATTTGCTTCAATGGTCGAATGATTGCCATTACCCCAGTAGTAAAACATGCTACCCCATGAAGCGTCTTCGGTCATTAAGCAAAATTGATAGGGCGTATAATAGTGAACTTCCATGATTATTCGATTGGCGACAGTATCATTCGGCAAATTGTTCATCAGATTATTGGTTTTTTCAATATCAGTTGATGGCCCCTGAATAACCAGAACACGAGTGCTGTTATTTCCACCAGTCGCCCGAACAGCGCTGATAAAAGTTTGATGATATGTCATTAAAACGGACATACCTGTTGCGTCTTCCACATTTGGTTCATTGGCACCAGCAAAGAGGAGCCGGTCGTCATAATCCTTAAAAGCTTCGGCTATCTGGGTCCAATATGTTTTTTGTTTTTGATTCACCGAATTCTGAGCTGAAAACAATCGATTGGCATAAAATCAGACTTGAAGAACCGAGTTTAGTAAGGCGCGAACTCTGGCAGCCAGGGTTTTAGATGAAAAGGGTTTGGGTAAAAAATCTGTTTTTCCTGGTTCAAGCTCAATATCATCCAGCAAATGGGACCGGTAGCCTGATATAAACAATGTCTTCATTCTCGGCCAGTACTTTATCAATGCCAGATAAAGCTCCCGACCATCCATTTTAGGCATCACAACATCGGTGATCAAAAGATCGATACCGCTTCTATCGAGTTTTTGAGCTTTTGCCATGGCCTCGACTCCATCAGTTGCGGTAATAACATGGTAACCCAGATGTTCCAGCACCAGAAAAATCATTTTGCGCAGTGTTTCATCATCCTCCACCAAAAGAATACATTCATTCCCGGGAGGCAAATCGCCCATAACCTCCTCCTGGGAGCTTTCTTCCTTTTCATAGCAAGCAGGAAGATAAACCCTGAAAGCAGTACCACGGCCAGGTTCACTTTCACAAATAATGTGGCCGTTATTTTGTTTCACAATTCCGAAAACAATGGACAAACCAAGGCCCGTTCCCTGACCATTTCCTTTTGTTGAATAAAAAGGTTCGTAAATATGATTCAGGGTATCTTTATCGATCCCCATTCCGCTGTCAACAACTTCCAGCATAACAAAAGAATTAGCCTCAACCCCGGAACTCTCGGAACAGTAAACATTGTCCAACCTTGCTTCCTTGATCCTGATTGTAATTTCCCCGCCCTGAGGCATGGCATCACGGGCATTAATTGTCAGGTTCAACAACACCTGTTCAATTTGTCCCATATCAGCGCGAATATTGGCAATATGAGTATCAATGTCATAGCGAATAGTAATATTTTCGTCTATCAGCCGTTTGATCATTTTTTTCATGGAAATGACCAGTTCACCAAGAGAAAATGAACGCATATCCCGGTTTTTTTTTCGGCTAAAGGATAAAAGCTGGTCGGTCAGCGAAACAGCCCGTTCCGAGGCTTTTTGAATCTCCTTAAGGTTTTCCTTGACGCTTTGACTCAGAGTGCTTTCAAAACCCATGATCTGACAGTAGCCTAAAATAGAGGTGAGGATATTATTAAAATCATGGGCCACCCCTCCGGCCAAGCGCCCCAGGGCATCCATTTTTAATGATTGCTGAAGTTGGTCTTCCATGGCTTTTGAATGGGAAATATCATAAATAATTCCCTGAACAAAAGCCGGCTTCCCGGATTCATAATTTAGGTTCTGGGTGAATTCCTGAAACCAGTGATATTTTCCTTCGCTGTCTTTATGGCGATACTGGATCTCTGTTGAAAAATTAATGGTCTGGCTTAATTTGGTTTGCAAAGCTTCCCACTTTCCAATATCTTCGGGATGAATGTGCTGTTTCCAAAAATCCGGATTTTCCAAAAAATCATTCTGCTGGTAACCGGTAAGCTCTTCCACTGCTCCATGAAAAAACAATGCCTTACCGGACATGGATTTTAAGTAAACAATACCTTTAAATGAATCAACAAAGGTCCGGTATCGCTCTTCACTGTTTCGCAAAGCAGCCTCGGTCTGGATTTTCTCCATGACCGCGCTTTTGTAATTCTCCTTGATTTCCTTTAAACGCATAAAAGTACTTCGATTAATGGATGAAATAATCCATATAATGGTTCCAAAAATCCAGTAATAAATTAAAACGATGATATTCGGCTGAATCTGATTGATAGCACCAAACAAAATCAAAGACAAGGTAATGACAGTTGTCATAATAAGTGTTGAAATCGGCCTGGAAATAAATGGAGCCAATAAAATCGGCAGGGTAAAAAATACAAGGCTTCTTCCTGTTAACAAATAAACAGGTTCATCGGCCATATAAATGATCGGCAAAAAGGAAATCAAAAAAAGCAGAGCAGCCATTTCGGATGAACTTTTTCTATTTACCACATAGATAAGTGGCATTAACAACACCATCAAAACCAGGGCTCGTAAAAGCTTTTCCATTTCACTGTAAATCGGAGGGTTAAAAAACAGTATAATAAATAAAGAAAGGCACAAGAGAACAACAGCAAAAAAAATAATAACAACCAGGCTATTGAGAATCTTCTTCCTTCGCGAAACATCGCTCTCTTCGGGCTGAATACAGAATATGTCTCCAAAATGTTTCATAAACTAGTTAACCTCAAGCTTATTTCTGCCGCTTAATCCGAGCAAAAGGCCAGTACTCATGTCACTGACTGTAGCTGCCTGAAACTCACCTTGCCCCTGATAGATAGCTGTTACCTGATACTCCACTTCATAATCCATTTGACTGCTTGCAATCGAGATCCAGAGCGACCTACCCTGTATCTCGTAAGCTGTGATTTTTTTCATCTTCACCAAATTATCCAGGTTCTCAAGATCAAGCTGTAACAGCGAGGGAATCTTTTCATGAATCAGCAATTGGCCCAGGGTCTTTTGAGAGTTCACCTGAATAAGGACTTTCCCGCGTCGGGACAAAGCAAGCTCGGAATCAAAAACACGTTTTACTTCAACATCAGCAATTTTGACAACAGGCCCCCAATCCTTCACCTCCAGCTTGCAATATGCCTGGAGCTCGCCCTTATATTCAACAGTGATCGTGGAATCAGCTTTAACCAGGGAACTTAAGTCAATAAAACGAAGGGAAGCAGCCGATAAAAAAGGGTCAGATGGATCAATTTTCTTTTGAACAACAGCTCTGCCATCGACAAACACACTTATTCGCGAAGGCTTTTCAGTAGCAATCAGCCCCGAAGCAGCCAAGGCCTCAATGGCCCGGGCTGTTCCCAATTCATTATGCCAGGCACCCCATGCCTCTCTGCTAGACAATAACCAGGCAAGGCTTTCACGTATAAAACTGTCATATACATGGTCTTTGTTATTTTCTGCCAAAAGCAATAATACGCGACTGTTCAACTCTACCATACCCCCATAGGCATGGTACCAATGGGGCTCCCAATAACTGCCGCGTTTTAGCTTTATAAGCTCCTGAATGGATTGGCTCACCAAACCCAAGTGTGGGTGTTGTGAAAATAGCTTTTCATAATTGATCAAGCCCTGCGCCATGGCCACATGAAACAAGGGCTCTTCGAAAGCCTCTGACAGCTTAGAGTGAAGCGTGTTTTTTACAGCATCAATCTGATTCTGACTTACATCAAGAGAATCCACAGACACGGCCAATTCAGTGATCACTTCAAAAATCTCGGCGCTCAAAGTATAATCAATCGCTCTGTTATAGCTATCCCAAAAATAGGCTGTTTTTGAATCCCACAGCCCCTGGGCATTGCGTTTTGAAAATAAATAATCAATACCCTGTTGAAGACTGGTACCAGAAACAAGCAAACCAGCTTCATCTATTTTTCCCAAGGCCCGAAGACAATTCAAGGTCAAATAAACATTCCCCTCACCCTGGCTGTCGTTGTACCAGCCCCAGGAACCATCGGAATGCTGGGTGGATAAAAGCTGCCCCAACGATCGTTGGAGCTCAAAATGGATTCGTTCAACAAGCTCGCTCTTGCCAGTGGTCATAGCCAATTTTAACAAGGCCTGGTTCATAATCGCCGCGCTGGAAGCAGCCCAGGGAGAATACCAGGGGTAATTGATATAATAATCCCAGGCTTGAATAGCAGGAATCATATTTGGCATTCCAACACTCAAGGTCACTGACCGGTAAATCGAATCATTCTTTGGCTGAAGCTTATGGGAAAAAACCAGACTTTTGCTTAAGTCACCGCCAAAATCCTCCACCACCGGAAGCCCCGCGGGAGCCACCAGAAGGGTACGGTCTTCCTGGTCATTAAACCCTTTGCCCAGAATCCTTAAACTATAGCTTTTCTCTCCCAAAGTATTCGCGGAAATCAGCCACTTTAGTTGCCGCGATTCCCCAGGCTGAAGCTCAAAAGCCATCTCCGGCTCTGAATGGATTTCAAGCCCCTGGGTCACAAGAAGGGCTTTTAAGCTCAACGCCTTTTCACCCTGATTTCTCACAAGCGCCGGCGCCCATAATCGATCGCCAAGGGCTATTTCAGCAGGAAAAGCCGAGCGGATAAATGCCCCCTTGCTCACCAAAAAGCCCTGTTCCAGCACACCCAATGCCCCTGATTGGTCGGAAGCCACAAAAGTCAGCTGCTGGGTTGTCATTTCCTGTGGCAAAGTAAATTGAAGCTCCCCTTGGCCATTTTTTACCATCCAGACAGGGTCCCAATAGGAGGTTTCGGGAAATTCACTTCGAATCACAATCTGTGATTCAACACGGGAATTGTTATCCTCCTGTATCGTTTGCCGTCCATCATTCACCACTTCACCGGAAAGCTGGTTATTTTCAAAATCACCCTTTACCATGGGCGCTGGTGCTGGCTCGTCCTCCTTGGCCATGGATTTTTTAGCCTCCATAGGAGCCATCATTTCCATGGAATCATCCATGGTTTCCTCTGATTCAATCGACATGGGAGCCCCATCACCAGCGCCAGCTTCATTAATAGCAGAACCACTGTCAATCAAAGCACCTGGCCCCTTCCATCCCCAGTTGGTGTAAGCAATATCCCGCCAGGGGCTTCCCCAGTTTCGGTCAACCACCGGCCAGGTCAGCACCCCAGAGCCGCCGGTTGAAAGCACCTTAACCTGGGGGTTATAAAAATGACCATAGGGCTTTTTTATCAAAGGATTCTTGAGATTCAAAACAGCCTCATCCACCAGAGAAACACCCACAATCGCCTGGTTCCCGGCATTTTCCAGCCGCACTTTTACAGAAACATCCTCGCCCGGTTCATACACATCCTTTAGAGGTGACAATTTCAAGGTAATTTCCTTGTCAGGATAAAAGGTCACATGCTGCCCCTCGGTCATGAAACCCACATTAAAAACACTCAAAGGCTCTTTGGCCTTTGATAAAGGAACAGCACACACATAAAGATTCACCAGCATGGAACCCCAGGTGGGGGGTGAAATCCGTCCACCAGCGATCCATCGCCCCTTGTCTTGTGAAAGAGCTATGGTAGTGGATTGCACCAAAGCGCCGGAAACATCGGTCAGATCAACATGAACCACCTTTTCAACAGGCATATAGTCCTCATGAATAAGGGCATTTATCAGAACCGAAGCCTTTGAATGCTCCGGAACTTCATCCACCTTGGAAACAAGGGGTTTGAAGGCCTGAAAAGGAATATAGCGCTGAGCAAGAACAGGGCCTGTATCAGGATTGGTGACCACCACATTTACCGGCTGCCCAGGCATGGTAAAAGTGAGCAAAGCTATCCCAAAAGCATTGCTTTGAAAAGTCTTTCTGAACTGAATCTCGTCAATCTGAAGCACCACCGGCAGGTTCACCACAGGCTGGCCATCCAGATCCACTATCCTGGCTAAAACCTGGACCTGTTCTCCCTCCAGGTAGGAATCCTTGTCAATTTCCAGCACTGTCCGAAAGGCTTTGGCTGTATACTGCATGTCCCAAACAAGCTCACTTCTTTGACCAAAACTGTCACTTACATCAAAAACCAGCTTAAAAGCAGACTCTTCGCTCAAAGCTGATTTTACCGAAACAAGTTCACCGGCAGATAAAACAACATCAAAAGCCGGCTCCTTAAAACTCACCGACTTCCTGAAAAGCACATCCCCTGAAAGCCCCTTGATTATCAAGTCAAGGGAACCACTTTTCAAACTCCCGCCGGTAAAATAGGACAAATCCAGATGAAAGCCCCATTGCTTCTGGGAACTGGTCAAATAGCGCTTCGCATCATGGGAAACGCGAATAGCCGGCGCCCTGAAAGGCTCAATCCGCAGCTCGGCGCTTTCACGCGCCTCACCATGGAGAACCACCAGCTCATAATCTCCCTCTGGCAAATGACGAGGCACTGGAATGCGGCTGTGAGCCACACCAAAAGCATCGGTCACCAGCTTTTCCCCGCAGAAAATCCTGTTATCGCGGTTTTGAAGATAAACCTCCACCGGGCTCTCAACCAAAGGCCTGTACTCACCGGTAAGCTCCCAGGCCAGAACCCGCAGTAAAATCTCCTGTCCAGGATTATAAACACCCCGGTCTGTATACACAAACACACGCTCCACCCGAAAGGACTCTGTGCGCGCGTTGGACGAAAAGGACTTGTCCACCCCATAGACCTTTCCATTGGCATTTAAACGCGCCTTTAGCAAGTGAGCGCTGTTATTCCCGGCCACCAGGTCAAAAATCATCACCCCATTACCATCAGAGCGGCCAATAAAGCGGCCATCCACAAAAACCTCAGCCCCTTTTGCCGGCTTAAAATCGGGCATAAAAAAAGTCGTATGTATTTTCGTGGAATCCTGAGACCAGATCTGATAAGGATAATTGATGACCATAATCAGGGAATCATCAAAATCAGTGACTTCAGCCTGCCCAAGCGAGAAGGCCGAAAGGGAAAAAAATAATGGCAAAAAGGAAATCGCGTACTTTTTCATTCAACCTTCCTCCACAGGAGAAAAATGGAAACCCTCGGTCTCCTGATTTATAAAATCCACTGGAAAAGGGTGCTTATCCACATGAAATTTCCCCTGAATTCATCAGATTTCAGATATTTGACAGGTATAACCCCTAGTATAAAAGAATTACAAAATAATTTCGAATATTTTTTAAGGAATTCCACTTTTTTTCCACTGTTTTTGGGCACTTATCCACGGGTTTTCCCAAGACTTTCCCCACATAAAAAGCCATTTCACCGAATTTCGGGCGTTACCCCGGAATATTTGAATAAAACCCATTTAGCCCTCTAGGCAAAACAAAAAAGAAAAAAGTAAACCCGGTTCCGGGGCCGGGCTTTCCGCTGCTCCGCCTCTCGGCTCCGACCAAAATGGCTGCGAAAAAATCGCCGCCATTTTGTTGGCCGCGCCAATTTTGAAAAATTGGCTCGCCCAGCTCCAATCCCTAACGCGGTGTTGGGCAAAGGGCTTTTGTTACTATGGCTGAAACCCTCCATGGTTTCACTTGCACCCCACTCTCCAAACTAAAATAGAAATTTCTAATATTATAGAGAAATAAAAAAGGCGATTTTGCAAACAGCAAATTCTTAATAAAGCAAATTCCCTCTGTGTCAAGATAGTTGGCTATTTATAAATAAATTTCAGATAAAGTTAAACAAATTATGGATAAATAATCCAATTGATATCTATTAAATGAAATTAATAATCTTGTAAAGTAAATTATATAAAAGTTTTTGACTTGTTTTCATTAAATTCACAACAATTTAGATAATTGAGTCTTAATTGCCCTTAATTAATTTTTTTTTGATTATACAATTTATAATAAATGAATTATTTTATTATAAAAATATCCCACTTTCCGCACCATAAATTCATAAAAAATACATTTTTTCAACTTCATCACCTAAACTCCTAACAATAATTTCATGCTCTTCC
>JAFGWI010000088.1 GCA_016937215.1 Spirochaetales bacterium
AGGAATATAGTGAATGCCAATGAGCATTCAGGAATATAGTGAATGCCAATGAGCATTCACGAAAAATATAGTGAATGCCAATGAGCATTCACACCACCGAATAGTTGCCATAATTTGATGATTTTTACAGAACCTCAGTTTTGCAGGAATCATGAAAGTAAAGCCCATTATATTCAGTTAGAAGTTACAAGAAAATGACAGAAATTTTTGGGCCGGGGTTTTCATTTTTCCTGAAAAAGCAATAAAAATTGTACGAATAGCGCTATTGCCAATTTTGTTATAAATTGCCATACTTGCCTTAATATGCAAGAAAAAAAATGTCTTTATCTGGATCCCAAGTTTGGTATGGCAGGTGATATGTTTTCGGCGGCTCTCATATCCGCCGGTGTTTCTGAAGAAAGTATGCTTTGGGTCCTTAAGCTAGCTGCCGGGTATATCGGTTCTGAGGATATCAAGATTCATAGGGAGACCAGAAACAAGGTTCCTGGAATTCGTTTGGACATGAACCTGAAGAACAATGAACACAGCATTAACGCCCATACAGCCAAAAGTTTTCTGGAAAAAATACTTCATAAAGCGGAAATTAGCAGCCCCTATAGCGAATTTGCCTTAGGTGCCATGGATATTTTAACCCAGGCTGAGACTGAAGCCCATAGCGGGGAAACTGGAAAACAGATTTCTTTGTTTATTAACCACCATCACCATACGCCCCATTTGCATGAAGCCCAGGATATTATCATCGATATAGCTGGCGCAGCCTGGGGGCTTAAGGAATTAAATGTGGACCTTGATGCAATTTATTGTTTGTCTCCAGTGTTTCTGGGGGGTGGAAATATCAGGTTCTCCCATGGTGAACTATCTGTTCCCGCGCCAGCGACCAAGGCTGTGATCAAAAAATACGCTATTCCAGAACAAATGGGACCAGTTGAAAAGGAATTATTAACGCCGACAGGGGCTTCCCTTTTGGCTGCCATGGTGCCGGAGTATATTGATCGCGCTGTTGCTCTTGAAAAATTAGGTTTACTGCAAAGTGTTCACGGTGTCGGTTACGGGACCCTTGATTTTTCCAAAACCCTGAACGCGGCAAATGGCTTGTTTGTTTACCTTGTTGAAAAATTATGAGACCGCTTCTTTTTCTTGATTTTGACGGTGTTATCGCGGATTCCATTCCAGAATGCTTTGTTGTATCCTGGCTAGCCTATAATCATTTGATTGTAAAAAAAAATCCTTCATTTGTGGCTTTAGCCGATTACAGGCTATTCCGGAGTTTCAGGCCTTATATCAGAATCGGTTCGGATTATATGTTTATACAAAAAGCCCTTGATTCGGGGAAAACCTTGGCTAGTCAAGAAGCCTTTGATCATTATCTGAGCCTTTATTCTGATGAAGAGCACCAGTTGTTTTACCAGGTTTTTTATCAGGCTCGTGAAGAAATGCTCCAAAATCATGCTGATTTCTGGTTTTCTCTGAATCCGCTTTTTCCCCATGTAAGGGATTTTCTGGAAAAGGCTGCTCATCTACCTGAACTCTTTATTTTGTCTACCAAAAAATCATGGTTTATAGAAAAAATCCTTGAGTATAATGGCATTTTTATGGAATCCTCTCGTATCATCGATTCGGGCAAAGAAATTAAGGCCACTATAATTGAAAGTATTATGAAAAAGTCCTCTGCTTCTATCGCCCTTTTTATTGATGACCAAATCGATCACTTTCATTATATCAGTCACGATTCGATTCGCGCCTATTTACCCACCTGGGGCTATATTGAACCAGCCTGGCTGGAAAAACGCGATTTTCCCTCGCTCTCTGTTGAGCAAGCAAAGCTTTTGTTTCAAGGCTTCCTGGGACCCTGATTTTTATTGTTATGTTTCATGAAAGACAAAACAAAGTTGTTAGTATTTGAGGCTCTATAAAAACTAAAATTTCGAAAGAATGACGGACAATGCGGATAAGTTTTTTAATTTTCCGATAGTAAGTTTTTTGTGAATTGTTAATTAGGTTCTGGAGGTTACCCCAGCCCTGAAAGGGCTCGGGCCGGGCTCTCCGCCACTCCGCTCACGCTCCGAAGGTTTTTCGGGCTGGTCTAAATGCCATGCATTTATTCCTTGCCAATGCTGCCTGTCTGAAAGAATCAGTCGAAAAACGCTTTGGCAAAGCATTTTTTGAAAAAATGTTTTGCCATGGCTCCGATCCCTAACCCATTATACTCAAATCACAGCATTTCACTTAACAAATAAAAGTGTTTTATTGCCTTATTTTCTGGAAGTGACAAGGCCATTCTGTAAAATTGCAGAAGCCAAGCATAGGGCAGTGAATTTTCAACGCCATTTGGGTAGAATAGCAGGGGGGGGCCATATAAAATCCTGCCTGCCCAAACCTGGTGAAGCCAGGCAGGGTCAGTAAAAATTAATGAGGCTTTCGAATAAAGTTCCCTCCATTGTTTATTGAAGCGCTCTTATTCTGACCTCGATGGAAGGCTGGTCTTTCATGATTTCAAGAAGCTCGCTGGTGTCGGTTTCGCCGTAGTGATAGGGATACAGCACTTTGGGTTTAATGGTTAAAGCCGCTTTCTTGAGTTGCTGAGGAAGCATGGTATAGGGTTGATTCATGGGAAGAAAGGCCACGTCGATTTGGCTGATTCGTGACATTTCGGGAATATCCTCGGTATCGCCGGCTATATAGATACGCATACCAGCCAGATTCAGGATATAACCGTTTCCCGCGCCTTTGGGGTGAAACATTTCTCGGCCTTGGGAATTGTTATAAGCCGGAACAGCCTCAATCTTTATGCCCTTTTCTGTAAGAGACTCTCCATTAGCCAGAACTTTTCCTTTTTTGATTTTATCAAAAACGATTTGTGGAGAAATAATCACAGTGTTATTTTTGGATATTTGGTCGATAACAGCTGGGTCCAGATGGTCTGGATGGTCATGAGTGATAAGGATGATATCAGCTTTGGGTATTTGGTTATAATCCCCCAGTTGGCTCCACGGGTCCACATGGATGACTTGGTTGTTGTTTTCAAAATAGAGGGTTCCGTGGCCGATAAAAAAAACCTTGATATCTCCTTCAGGCGCTTTTAGCGTGTCGAAATTCATGCATTACTCCTTCGTTTTGGAATTTGTTGTTGGACAATTACATAATGCATTCACTTATTTAAGACTAAGCCAATAACTGTTGCAAAATCAAGGAATTCAGGTGATTTTTTTTGTGAAGATGGTGTTACTAAAAAACATTTAACAATTAACTTGTTGAGGCTCTATTGAAATCCATTTTTTCAATAGAATTCGGGCATGAATAATTTAACTTTTTACCGGCTAATAGATTAATTGGTTTATTTCTCCCTGCGAATGGCTCATATCATGAGTTTTCAATTGGGGCAGCTTGTTTTATTTCATGGTTGAATGAAAATTTTTTTTGTGCTTTTTTTTACAATTTTTTTGAAAAATATTGTATAATAAATAAAAACAAAAAGGGTTAAACTCATATATGGAAAAAATCAAAGATGAAATTCTACAAATTATTGAATCCATTCCTGTGGATATGAGTGTTAATGAAATAATGTATCGCTTGTGCATTATCGGCAAAATCCATCTGGGGAAAGAAGAAGCTGTAATAAATGGCCGGACTTTTACGGCTGATGATTTACGCCGGGAATTTTCATCCTGGTAGACTTGTAATTTTTGAAATCGATGAGTCTGATTTGGCTCGTCACCGCGGCGGGATTTTGATAGATGGTGGGGATAGGCACTATGAAGTTGATTAAAGGGCCGATTTTTTTTGAAATTTGCAGTAAGAATGATTTTGCCTTTTAATAAAATTGGGCCTTTGGAGCAATCCCGGGACTCTCGAAATCAAACGAAAAACAAGGCACTAATCGCAAAAGTCCTGACAATGGCAATTAGCCGGCAATCGAAAAATAATTATTTATTGAGGCTCTTGCAAAACTGAGGTTTTGCAAGGATTATGAAAATTGCGGATAAGTTATCTAATTACCCGATAATAAGTTATTAATTAATTGCTGTCTGCTAATTGCTAAAGTCGGGACTTTTGCAATTAGCTCTATTATCTGGTTATAAGTTAACTTATCCACAATGTGTATGATAAGAGCCTTAAAGGAGTTATAAGATGAAGCAAAGGACGACGATGGGCGTGGTCATGGCTATCTGTGTGTTCAGTATGGGTTTTCCCCTGACAGCGCAGCAGCTTGGTGACGCGAATAATGATTCAAAAATAGATATTGTGGACGGATTGCTGGCTGCCCAGGTTTATGTGGGTTTGACACCCAAAATTTTTTTCCCCGATGCTGCTGATGTAAATGGCGATACCAGGGTTACGATTGTGGATGCCCTTTTAATAGCCCAATTTTATGTTGGCTTGATTGATGTTTTTCCCGGAGCCCTAACCGCTACGCCCCAACCACTGAATCACTATTCCTTGGAGGCTGAGGATGCTTATTTTAATGACGGCTGGATAGAAACCCAGTACCCGGGATTTTCCGGCAGCGCTTATGTGAATACTGCCAATGCCTTGGGTACCTATGTGGAATGGGCTTTAGAAGCTTCGGAATCTGGCCAAGCTGATTTATCCATCATTTATGCCAATGGAGGCGGTGACAATCGCCCCATGGAAATGTCGCTTAACGGCCGTGCTTTGTCCGGCTCTCTTGATTTTCCCGCGACCTCAGCCTGGGAAAACTGGACTCTTCTCAATACTTCTCTAACTTTAACTTCTGGTGTAAATACCTTGCGCTTAACGAGTTTGTCCGGTTCCGGCGCTCCGAATCTGGATAAAGTGGAAATCGCTTTCAAGGGGATGATCAGCATTCCGCAGCCAACAGCGCCTCCTGTGCTGCCGGAGCTGACTGTGTATATTGCCGGTGATTCCACTGTACAGGATTATCCTGACAGCTCGATTCATCAAGCCGGTTGGGGCCAGATGCTGCCGTCTCTTTTCGGATCAAAAGCGGTTATCAGCAATCGCGCAATCGGCGGCCGAACAGCCCGGCGTTTTATTGATGAAGGCCGTCTGGATGATATTTTCTCTGTGTTTAAGCCAGGAGATTATCTTTTGGTTCAATTTGGAACAAACGATAGCCATAAAACAGCTACCTACACCATTAATGGACAAACCATTCCTTATTATCTTGATCCACAGACAGATTTCAAATTCTATTTGCAGAAATATATTGACGGGGTCAGAAGCCGGAATGGTAATATAATTTTGGTGACTCCTCCGCCCCGGAACTCGGCATATTGTACCGGAGGAAACGGTATGGCAGCCCATGCCCAGGCTATGAAAGAACTGGGCGCGACCCAGAAGGTGCCGGTGGTTGATTTGAATCAGATGACAGTGAACTATCTGATAAAAATATGTCCTGCTCCTGTGCCGGAAAACTTCTTTTTACTCAGGGCTGATGGAACTGTCGATGGCACTCATTTTCAGGAAAATGGAGCCCGCATTATGGCAGGATTTATTACCAATGCTTTACAGTCACAGAATCTGCCTTTGGCGCTTTATTTAAAATAATTAAAGGAAAACAGGAGCTGATTATGGCAAATAATAAATTTAAAATTGTATTTATATGGCTTGTTCTGGGGGCTTTGATTCCGTTAGCAGCCCAAACTCCGGGCGATGTGAACATGGACAGTAAAGTCAATGTGGTGGATTCTCTTTTGATCGCCCAGGAATATGTAGGCATTCATTCTGAATACTTTAAAGCCGAATATGCTGATGTGAATGGCGATGGAGCTATCAATATTGTTGACGCTTTGTTGATTGCCCAGTTTTATGTTGGCCTGATTGATGATTTTCCCCTCCAGACGACTCCGGCACCCACTCCTATGGCTGAAACCCTGTTGACACTAGAAGGAGAGGACGGTTATTGCAGTGACGGCTATGTGGAATCACAGTATCCCGGATTTTCTGGGCAGGGTTATATTAACACCGCCAATGCCTCTGGTACCTATCTGGAATGGCAGCTCGATGCTTCGGTTGCGGGAAACGCCCGAATCACCTTTGTTTACGCTAATGGCAGTGCCAATAACAGGCCGCTTGAATTGGCCATTAATGGACAGGTAAAAACAGCAAGTATAGATTTTATTTCCACTTCTACATGGGAAAACTGGACATCCATCGAGACAACTGTCAATTTAATCTCTGGCCGGAATGTCATAAGAATGACCAGTCTTGGCAGCGAAGGTGCCCCTAATCTGGATAAAATCGATATACGTTTTCCGGGGAACCTGGCAACGCCAGAGCCCAGTGCGACTCCGAATATCATTTATCAATCCATTTATATTGCCAGTGACTCAACAGCCCAAAGCTATAATGCCAGCTACGCGCCGCAGCAGGGCTGGGGTTATTATCTGTCCGATTATTTTGAAAGTAACATTTTCGTAAAAAATCATGCTCTTGGCGGCCGAAGTTCCAAATCCTTTATTGTAGAGGGCCGTCTTGATACCATAGTGGCAGAAATCAAGAGTGGTGATTATTTATTTGTTCAGATGGGCCATAATGATGCCACATACACCAAGCCCGAGCGTTATACCGAACCCTTTACCGAGTATAAGGATTATTTACGGATTTACGCGCGAAGCGCCCGTGAAAAAGGGGCTACTCCTGTTCTCATCACTCCAGTGGGGCGTTATAATTACGTAAATAACGCCTTTAAAAATGATTTTCCCGATTACTGTACAGCCATGAAGCAATTAGCCCAGGAGGAAAATGCGGCCATTATCGATTTGATGACGCTTAGCCTGGCCTATTATACTCAGCTTGGGCCCCAGGAAGCCTTAAAGCTTTTTATGGTTTCGGTAAATGGCACGGATTATACCCATTTCACAGAAAGAGGTGCCAAAGAGATAGCCAGAATTATCTCTGAAGCAATGAAAAAACTCAATTTACCCATATCCGGATATGTGATTCCCTGAGAAAATAGGGCTTTTCTTTTGCGGTTTATAGCATAGGGGCAGGTTAATGTTTCCAGTCCCTGAAACGAAGGAACAAATATTTTTTTATACGTGGAAACAAAGGGTTAAATTGATTAATCTCTATGAATATAATTATAAAGGCGGTTTATTTAATGGCTAAACCACTGGTTGGTATAAGCACTTGTTTGCTTGGAAAAGATGTTCGCTACAATGGCGGCCATAAACTTGACCGTTATTTGCGCGATGTCTTGGGACAATTTGTCGACTACTTTCCTGTGTGTCCTGAGGCAGAATGCGGCCTGGGCATTCCACGAGAGCCGGTAAGGCTGGTTGAGGTCGATGGCCGCATTCGCTTGATGACCCAGAACACTGGTTTGGATAAAACCGGTCAAATGGAAAGCTGGATGAATCAGAAATTGCCGGAATTGGTCTCCAGTAAACTGTGTGGTTTTATTTTTAAAGCCAAATCCCCCAGTTCCGGCTTGTATCGTATCAAGGTGTATAGAAAAAACGGTTTTTCAACTGATGGACGGGGAATTTTCGCAAAAGCTTTGACAGATGCCTTGCCAACGCTGCCTGTTGAAGACGAGGGGCGTCTCCATGATCCGGGTTTGCGCGAGAATTTCATAGAGCGAATTTTTGTGATGAAACGGTGGAATGAACTCCTGGAAAGTAAATTGGCTCTCGGCCCTTTGGTTGAATTTCACAGTACTCATAAATACCTGATTATGTCCCATTCTCCCCAGGCTTTGAAGGAGCTGGGTTCCCTGGTTGCCAAAGGAAAAGACTATCAATCTGAAGAATTATACCGATTGTATTTTGATTTACTGATAAATGCCTTGGGTGAAGAAGCCACTGTTCAGAAAAATACCAATACCCTTGAACACATCATGGGTTATTTTAAAAAAGATTTGAGCGCTGATGAAAAAGCGGAACTCAAGGAATTGATCGCCCGCTATCATCAAAAACAGGCACCCTTGATTGTTCCGGTCACCCTTCTGAATCATTATGTCCGTAAATACAAACCCTCTTATCTGGAACATCAATGGTATCTTCAACCCCATCCCTACGAGTTGATGCTAAGAAATCATGTTTAAAAAATCGCTTTGCGGCCCTGGTTTTCCGAGGACAAGATGAAGCAATGGTAAAGAAATCGATGTTTCTGGTTTAAATATTCAAAGTCGATTTTCTTAAAAAACAGGATAATAAGCAGGGGGCTGCTTGAGCAATTTGGTAAATCGATTTACTATACAAAAAAACCAAGTTGAAGGAGTTAAAAATGTGTTGGAAATTAAAAAGAATTTTATTTATCGGATTTTTTGTCCTGGTTATGAGCAATATTTCCTTTGCTCAGAACCTGATTCCCGGTTTAACTGTTGAACTTCAAGCAGAATCAGCTCAGCTCTATCAAGCTGATATTGAAAGCGAGCATTCAGGTTTTACCGGATCTGGCTATGTGAATTTTGTGAACCAAGTGGGGAGTTATCTTGAGTGGACGGTTGAAAATACCGAGCAAACTATGGCAAGTTTTACCATTATTTTTGCCAATGGAGGAGAGTCGCGCTCCCTGGATATTCTGGTGAACAATACTTTGGTGGCCAGTGAGGCCTTTTCAACTACCGGCGCCTGGGACAATTGGCAAAGCAAAAGTCTCGATATTTATATACTGCCAGGCACATCTACAATCCGCCTGTTATCCAGCGGATCCGAAGGGGGGCCGAATGTTGACCGTATGAATATCACACTATTTGGAAGCAGCTCTTCAGGATATCCCGGCGATGTTAATAAGGACAGCCTTGTCAATATTGTTGATTCTCTTTTGATCGCGCAATTTTACGTTGGTGTGAATCCACTTGATTTTTATGAAACCATGGGTGATGTTAATTGCGACCAAGATGTTGATATTGTTGACGCGCTTTTAATCGCGCAGTATTATGTCGGGCTGGTCGCTCCTTTCTCGTCCTGTGGCGGCGAACCCACAGCCATGCCGACACCCTATGTTACAAATGCGCCCACAGCTGAACCTAATAATTGTTATATGCCAGTTCAGGGCCAGGCCGTAAACCATGGTATAAAACTTGAAGGTTATGGAGTTGGTACAACAGGTGGAAATGGCTTGAACAGCGTAACCGTCACCAATTTGTCACAGCTTCAAAGTGCCATTCAATCAAACCGGACAATTTATGTGAACGGCACCATTTCCGGCAGCGGAATGATTTCCGTGAAGGACATCAGCAATATTTCCATTATTGGTGTCGGCAGTAATGGACGTTTTCAAGGCTGCGGACTCAGTTTTGTTCGTACATCCAACATTATTGTTCAGAACCTCACTTTTGTTAACGCTTCGGAAGACGGCATTAATATTGAAGACACCACAGCTGCCTGGATCGATCACAACACTTTTTCAACCACTGTTGACTGGAAATCCTGCAAAGAGAGTTCAGTGAAAGACCAGTTTGACGGCCAAATTGATATAAAAAAGAATTCCGCCAACATTACGGTTTCCTACAATTATATACATGATGCTTGTAAAGCCATGCTTTTAGGATTCAGTGACGGCAAAGAGCCGGACAATTACATCACCTATCACCATAATCGCTTTGAAAATATCGGGTCCCGCCTGCCTCTAATTCGCCATGCCAACACCCATGTGTTTAACAATTACTACAAAAACATTCTGATCTCCGGCATAAATGTCCGAATGGGCGCCAATGCTCTTATCGAAAATAATTTTTTCGAAAATGTCGATGACCCCATTCTCTCGGCTGACTCCGATGAAATCGGTTACTGGAATGTGAGCGGCAATTTGTACGCGCCCTCTGGTCCGACATACACCCATAATCCCGAAGGCGCCGATGTTATAGGAGAGGTTGTTAACTGTGAAGTTCGCTCAACAACGAATTGGCGAATGGATTATAATTACACACTCGACAGCGCGGTGGATGTTCCGGCTACTGTTATTCAATACGCAGGAGCGGGTAAAATGTAGAAAATCCAGTCGTTCTGAGGAGAGTCAAAAAAGCGCTGGCCCTTTACTGAATCCTGTTCCAGTTTTGAGCTTTTGGGCGTATCCCCCTTCGGGGGCCGGGCTTTGCGGCACTCCGCCATTGGGCTCCGAACCGCTTTTTCACGATAAACTCGTGAAAAAGCGGTTTTCCTCAGGTTTTTGAAAAAACCTTCGTCATGCCTCCAATCCCTTACGCGGAAAGTGCGGCTTATCTTTATCAGATTTCAGTAGAAAAACTATCAGGATTGATTTTTCAAAAAAAACCAGGCAGCTTATGCACTGCCTGGTTTGAAGTGTCTTATCAAATCGTGTACAAATTTTCGGGATGCTTAATTCCAGCCAAGGGCTATGGCGGCATCAAGGTCCTTTATGTAGATTTCGGCTGAATAGAAGATGCCGTTTGGCACGCCGCAGACGGTGAGGACCGGAACAGATGTTGTTTTCATGGAAAGGACCTTTATTCCGGCATTTTCCAGATTTTCCCTTGCTTCAAGAGCGGTTTTAAAGTAGATGATTTCACACTGGATACCAGCAATATGGATGACAAAAAATGTTTCCTCAGTCTGAAAACCGCAGTTCAAAGTAACCTTTACACCCACATAGTACTGGGCGATGATAAGGGCATCGACAATATTGATTACACTGTCGTTGTTTACATCAGCGCCTCGAGGTGCCACAAAGGTTTGTATTATACCAACATAGTATTGGGCTACCATGAGGGCATCGACAATATCAACTTTACCGCTATTGTTTACATCGCCGCATAAAGCTTGTGTGCTAATTTTATCAGTTACAGTAATAACAGGTGAAGCGCCAGAAACATAATTCCACGCGCAAGTACGGCCATTTTCATCCACTTCGCATATTTCACCGTGGGAAGTGTATTTGAATGTTGTCTGCCCCGCAGCCACGGCTTTGAATTCGGTTTCAGATACCTTTTCAAACAGAGGATTGTCATTATTTTCTGATAAACTAATCAATTGAAATGAGCTGTTTAGGGGTGAAAACCGAAGGGTAAGAATATCTCCAACTTCAATATTTTGAGATGATACTGTAAGATCTTTACCATCTTTAATTTGGGCGAAGCTGGTTCCTGTTAATAACGTTATTATCAAAATTGCCAGAAATAACTTTTTTTTCATATAATTCTCCTTTTTGCTTAAATTAAGCGATAACACTCACTAAAATAATTTTACAACATAGTTTTTGGGCCTACAATAGGATGATTCCATTAGGATTGGTAATCGAAATAACCTGATTGATGTTTTGGAAATGGCATGTTATAAATTAATTATAATAATGAAGTGTGCGTAGATAATATCTGTGTGGTTTAGTGTAACGATACACCAAATTTTAACGAACTTGTGTCATTCTTTTTGGAAAATCGGATATAACTTTTTGACTAAAAGAATGTTGATTTCAACCTGATTTACATGAAAAAAAGGAGTTTAAATGAAAAAACGATTACTTGTATTGGTTTTCCTGATGATTGTCAGCACAGTTCTTTTCGCCAGAATCGGCGATGTTAATGGTGATTCAGAAATCACCATCGTCGATGCCCTTCTTGTTGCCCAATATTATGTAAATATGAATCCTCAAAATTTTAATGTTGATGTGGGCGACATGAATGGTGACAATGTGGTGAATATTGTGGACGCTTTGCTAATGGCCCAGGTTTATATTGGTTTAATAGAACCGCCTGAAGAAAAAACAAATACAATCACCATTGAAGCTGAAGAGGCCTATTCCAATGATGCGGTGGTTGAAAGCGAGTATCCTGGTTATTCGGGCAGAGGCTATATCAATACCGCAAACGTAAGTGGAGCCTATGTTGAATGGATCGTCAATTCTTCGGCAGCCGGAAATGTGGATTTGTTTATCACTTTTGCCAATGGTGGTTCTTCATCTCGTCCTATGGAAATTCTGGTGAATAATGCTGTGGTTGTGTCCCGGGTGGAATTTTCTTCTACCGCAGATTGGCAAAGCTGGACAAGCGCTTCAGCAAGTGTGGCTTTGGTGAGCGGACAAAATATTTTGCGTTTTAACAGTCTTACTTCGGGAGGAGCACCTAACCTTGATAAACTGGTTCTGTCTGGCAGTCAGCTTATCACCATTCCGGCAGCTACCCCTTCGCCTGTGCCTGTTGATCTTGGAATTGTTGGTTGGGGATCTGTAAATTATTTGAACCAAAATGGAACAAGCGGCGGGGCTGGCGGTGAAACTGTGGATGTTTATGATTTTAATGCTTTAAAGAACGCGGTTTCTGACAGTACGCCAAGAACAGTCATCATTCATGGAAATATTGCGACAGGAACCCCTCAGCAAGTGAATGTCTATGCCAATAAAACAATCATAGGAGACGGAAACGGGGCCTATCTGGATTTCGGTTTTTATATGCGAGGCAATAATATCATATTAAAAAACCTGGATATCTGGAACGGAGGTGCCGGTGATGAGGAGGGTTATGATGGAATCAGCTGGGCCAGCAATCTTCATCATTTCTGGATAGATCATTGTACCTTTCATTCCTGCACCGATGGGGCTGTTGATCCGACCAGGAATGTCCGTTTTGTAACTATTTCGTACTGCCGTTTTTATGATCAGATTAAAACCATGTTGATTGGGTCGACTGATGATGATCCTGATGCCAGAAATGCCCAGAATAATTCCAGCAAGAATGAATGGCATTATACAGTAACGGTTCACCATAACTGGTTTCAGCAAACATCCCAGCGTCATCCCCGTGTTCGTTTTGGCGCTGTACATGTGTATAATAATTATTATGAGGGTCTGGGTACCTACGCGATAGGTCGCGGCGATAGAGCCAATATTTATTCGGAAGCCAATTATTTTTATAATGCCAAGCAGTGTTTTGCTGCTTATGATGATTCCAGCAATCCCGGTTATGTGGATGATGTGAACAGCCTTTTTGAGGGTAGTAACAGCAATACCGGCGATAATCCACCTTCAGGCAGCTGGGTTTGGCGGCCATCTGATTATTATCAGTACACGGCTCATTCTGCCAGCTGGATCAAGTCGAATTTGAAAAATTACGCGGGCGCGGGGAAAGTTAATCCTTAGTTGTTGAAAAGCAGGGCTGTCTGGAGCGGTTTGTGTTCCGGCTGCCCATGATTTTTCGCTGAAAGCCTATCAGCTGGTGATTCATTTATGTAAAGATTTTGCTGCAGCTATCGCGTTAGGGATTGGAAAGGGGTAAGCCAATTTTTCAAAATTGGCGCGGCCAACAGAAAGCAGGCGATTATTTCGCCGGCTTTCTGTTCGGAGAGAAGCGATGCCTTGGAAAGCCCGGCCCGGTTGTTTTCGGCCTTATTGAAAAGAAGGGCGAAAACAACCGGGTAACGCCCAACTAGGACCACCATATAATCTGGAAGTCGAAAAAATATTTTAATGGACCATTTGGTTGATGGAATACTGGTTTGAAACTTGGGGCATTTTTATGAAACAGGGTATTTCATTGTTTCGCGCTTTGTGAAATAATGGTGTTAAAGCATGCCTTTTCTCGGGAAGCTTTATATAAAGCCGCCTTTTGCTTTGAGCATGGGTGTGGAAAAGAAATTTTTGTAAATTATAAAAAAGGAGAAACCAATGAAAAAAATAAATGTTTTGGCGACTTTGCTATTGTTTAGTCTGGCGTGTTCAGCTTTGTTTGGGCAAGACTTGGGAGATGTTAATCACGATAATGAGGTTAATATTGTGGATGCATTGCTTGTTGCAAAGTATTATGTGAATGATATTCCCTCTGGTTTTGACGCGGCGTTAGCTGATGTTGATTGCGATGCTTCGATTAACATCGTGGATGCTTTGAATATTGCCCGGTTTTATGTTCGTTTAATTTCTGAATTGCCCTGCGGCCATACTCCGACACCCACTGTAACGCAAACGCCTACGCCTGTGGTTAATCCTGGCGCTGATTATCTTCTTGTGGGGCGTTTTACCAATGAAACCGCGCCGCGATTTGCATGGAGTGCTTCGACCATAAAAGCGAATTTTTCCGGCACAGAGGTGAGCGTGAAGCTTGCTTCGACGGGTGATAACTATATTGAGGTGATTGTCGATGGGCAGGTAAAGGCTCCTGTGAATGTGCCTTCAGGATCAAGCGGCAGTTCCGCGATTCTTTTGGCTTCCGGGTTAAGTAATGGTAATCATAGTATCGAGATTGTGAAGCGGACAGAGGCCCATGTGGGCGACATGCAGTTCTTTGGCTTTGAATACGGCTCCGGCCGGGCTTTGGCTGCTCCCGCGCCTTCCAGTCGGCGTATTGAATTTATCGGCGATTCCATTACCTGCGGTTATGGTAATGAAGGAAACGACAGGAATCAGCCTTTTACGACACGAAAAGAAAATGCCTACATGGCTTATGGAGCGTTAACAGGCAGATTGGTTAATGCCGATGCTGTAACTGTCTGCTGGTCTGGAAAGGGTGTTATTCGAAACTACGGCGGAGACACCAACAATGTTATGCCCCAGGTCTATGACCAGATTCTGGCATATAACACATCCTTGCTTTGGGATTACAGTAAATGGATTCCTCAGGTGGTGGTGATAAATCTGGGCACAAACGATTATAGTGTGGGAAATCCTGACAGGGCACAGTTTACCACAGCCTATCGGAATTTGGTGACTAAAGTGCGAGGACATTATCCTTCAGCATATATTTATGTAGCCCTTGGGCCGCTTCAATACGGAGATGGTTTGATCAGCGCCCGGGATTATCTGTCATCGATAGTTACTGGTTTTAATAATTCCGGCGATTCCAAGATAAGGTTTATTGAATTTCCCCAGCAGGATGGGTCTCTCGGTTATGGCGAGGACTGGCACCCTACTGTGGCGACTCATCAGCAGATGGCTGGAATTCTGGCTGCGAAGATCCGTTCGGACCTTGGCTGGAATTGAGGGCGAATAACAAGCATTGATTTTTATTTGTTGAGTTTCAGGCCCTCCCATCGCGGAGGGCTTTTTTTACTTAACGCACCGCCCAAAGCCCGCGCCTCCGCCGTTCTGGTTCCGGCGATAGGCAGAACCCCCGTTAGTCCCATTTGCCCTCCATGGCAAATGTCCCCTTTGTGTCCCTTGCCAAATTATCAACAAAATGCATTTCCTATTAATCCTCCCCGCCTTTTCAAAACACACTACCCCTTGTTTCACCCATAAATTCCGTTTATACTCTATTTATGAAGAGCTATATACCAGCCTGGTCGGATATTTTTATTCTTTATCTCTGGGGGACTGAAGAAAACAAGGATCTTCTTTTATCATTTATCAATACCGTGCTTGAAGACGCGGATTTTGAAACAATCCAGTCAATAGACATTCAGAACGCCTTTAATCTTAAAAATTTTGATATTGATAAAAAAACCATTTTAGATATCAAGGCCAGGGATAAACATGGCCGCATCTATGATATTGAGGTCCAGAGCTCAGGGGATCGACATTTTGTCAATCGAAGCCTTTATTATTGGGCCAGGCTTTACTCATCCCAGCTGACAGAAGGTAAAATCTACACTCAGTTACGTCCGACTATCTGCATCAATATCCTTAATTTTGAAATTTTCGAAGAAACCCGGAAAGCCCATAGCTGCTTTCTTTTATTCGAAAAGGATAACCCTGAACTGGCACTTTCAGACCATCTTCAACTGCATTTTATTGAATTACCCAAATTAAAAAAATCGGAAAACATGACCAAGCTTGAACGCTGGCTAAGTTTTTTACTCAACGAAGGCAAGGAGGAATCCATTATGAAATTCCTGATCAAAGACGATCCGGACATAGCCAAAGCCCATAAAATTTACAATTATTTCACCCAGGATGAAAACATGAGGGCTGCCTATGAAGCCCGCCAGAAATGGCTTAATGATTATAACAGTGCTATTGCCGCGGCAGAAGAAAAGGGCATAACAAAAGGAAAAGAAGAAGGAAAAGAAGAAGGAAAAGTCCTGATAGCCAGAAAAATGATGGATCTGGGAATGCCCTTGGATCAGATTGCCTTGTTTACGGGATTTTCATTGGACAGGCTAAAAGAAATTGCAAAGCAGGAATAAATTATTTTGGAGGCTTTGACCGGCCAAGACACCCGGATGGGCATCAGCATTCTTGATGCACCAGGCTCTTTGCCTTGTATCGGCATAACAGCGCAAGATAAATTTGCTTTACGCATCTATTGTTCTGATTCTTGATGAATTAGGAGCAAAGCAATACGCCTTTGTTTCCCTCTGTTTCTCGCCCCGGCCTTCACTTATATACTCTGATATTTTTCGCGGAATTCCGATGGTGTCATTTTTGTCTCTTCTTTGAACAAACGGTTAAAATAGGTCAGCTCATTAAAACCGACCTTAGTGGCCACATCGGTAACTCGCAAATCGCTTTCGCTGAGAAGGCGCTTGGATTCTTCAATACGCATTTTATTAATTAGCTGCTTGAAGGTCATCCTGTATGCGGTGTGAACAAGGCTGAACACTTTTTTCTGGGGAATACCCAAGGCCTGATAAATCATCTGGGTCGATATATTGGGGTTGTGATAATGTTCCTGAATAAAGTCCCGAATTCGTTGCAGATTTTGCTCACGGTAGGTTTCGAATGGAATGTGCTTTTGAAGCGGCAAATGGCTATTGGAAATGAAAAATTTTTTGAAAAGAGCCATGACCAAGAGGCAGATATACAAGACAACCAGAGCGATAAAAATAATTCGGGAGCCCATGCTGATCTTTTTGTTAAAAGCAATGCTTTCGATAACCATTCGCTGGGGCTTTTCCAGAATATCTGTTTGACCGCTTGAATTAAAATACATATCAAGACTTATCACCTTGCTGAAATCCTCTTGCGGCAGATTCTCAGCCGTGATATTCATGCTTTCATACCACCATTGACCTGTTTCAAAATCCTCTAGGTTCACAGTATATTCTCTGATACCCGGTATTAAATTCAGAATATACCCATTATGTCTCAAGCTGCCAGGATTACCAGCTTTGGAAACCTCGGGCGAAAAGGTTTTAAGAAAAAAAAGAATGGTCGGATTTGAAAATTCCCTTAGTTTGATTGTCATGGATTTGTAAGCCGAAAGATCAATGGGGTGGGTTTCTGTGCCGATTTGATGGATTATAAAAATAAAGGGGCTTTCCGCGCCCTGGTGAAAAGTATATCGACTATCAATAACACCCTGGTTAAAGGAAAAATGTTCGATAACGGAATTGCCCTTGAAACCAGAGTCCCTATGAATCGACAAATTCCCCTTAATGACTTTGCTCGAGTAAATGTATAAACAGGGATTCATTAACTCCATAAAAGGAATGATGAGTAAAAATAAAGGTAAACCGGCAAATATCATTATCATAAATTTTTTTACAGACATTGGTAAATCATTCTTTGCGTTTCATGGTTTAGTTGATGTTCGAGTTTAGCACGAAAATCGCGATTACGTCTATTCAAAGTCTTCAGTTTCGCGCTGTAATCATGGCAAAATAAAAATTTTCCGGGCGTTCCCCTTCGGGTCGGGCTTTCCGCTACTCCGCTCCGCTTCGAAGTTTTTCGCCCTGAAATTATCAGGCCGAAAAAGCTTTGGTTCGCTGTTTTTGAAAAAACAGCTCCCCTAGCTTCAATCCCTAACGCAAGTCTTAGTCCCATTCGATAAAGCTAAACTGACATAGCCAATAGGCCAATTGTATAAGTGTTGCCACAAAAAATGAGCAGCTCACCCATTAAAGGATAATTTTTCTGAGTCTTGAAGGTCCATTGAGCAAGGGCCTCAAGGCAATAAAAACAGCAACTCCGGCCAAAGGGTATCACCACTTTAAATCGGAATTTCAAACAATCTTCCCTGGAATTTCTACTCAGCCGAAAGGGGCTGTATTAGCCTGAAAAAATGAAGAATCAATGTCGTTGATACATTTTTTTTCAGTTAAATTCTGTTCTGAATAGCTTAAAGATAAAAATCAAAGCTGTCAAAGGAGAACATGGGTGGTCGAAATCACCAATCCATTAATATATTCCGATCTTCCTGATGTCGATGTCATCCGTGTGGATGACTGTTTTTACATGTCCAGCACCACCATGCACATGATGCCTGGAATCCCCATCATGCGGTCGACCAATCTTCGAGATTGGGAAATTTGCTCCTATGTTTATGAAAGCTTAGAGGATAATGATGCTCATAATCTGCTTAATGGCCTGAATATATATGGAAAAGGCTCCTGGGCCACCAGTCTCCGTTTTCACGAAGGGCGTTTTTTTGTGTGCTTCAATTCCAATGACATGAGGCGCTCTTATATTTATCAGGCTGATAACCCTGCCGGTCCATGGCAAAGATATGTGCTCAATGGCTGTTTTCACGATCCTTCCTTGCTATTTGATACCAATGGCCGGGTTTATCTGGTTTATGGCGGCGGTGATATCTATCTTGTTGAATTAACCCGGGATGCCACAGCCCTTCTGCCTGGCGGTGTCCATCAAAAAATCATTTCTACTGAAAAGGAAAATGTTATTGTGCCTTGCGAAGGGGCCCATATTTATAAAATTAATGAAGAATACTACATATTCCTGATTCAGTGGATGAAAACAGGGTCAGCGCGGCGGCGTCAATGGTGTTACCGTTCTCGCGATTTCCTGGGCCCATATCAGGGGCGTGTGGTTCTTGATGATGACCTGGGCTATTTTAATCGTGGCGTGGCCCAGGGCGGAATTGTGGATACTCCCTCAGGGGAATGGTGCGCGCCTTTGTTTCAGGACCATGATGCTGTTGGCCGCGTTCCGGTTCTGGTGCCTGTGATGTGGGAAAAGGGCTGGCCCATATTGGGGCAAAATGGCAAGGTGCCTTCTAAATTTTTCTTGAATCTTCCGGAATCTTCTATTAAAACAGGCCTTTTGCAAAGTGATGATTTCTCACAGGCTTCCTTGGGGCCGCACTGGCAATGGAACCATAATCCTGACCTGGCAAACTGGTCTTTAAAAGAACATCCCGGATATTTGACCCTCAGGGTCGGGCGTAATGTTTCCCATCTTCTTCAAGCTCAAAATAGTCTGACCCAGAGAACAGTGGGGCCTTGTTGTTCAGGTGAAATCAGCCTGGAGACTTCAAATATGAAGCCAGGTGATTACGCGGGAATAGCTGCTTTTCAAAATCATTATGGCTTTGTTGGTGTTAAAATGGATAAGCAGGGAGAAAAGCATATCATTATGGCTGTGAATCAGGGAGACGGGCAGCCGGCAGAGCTGGAATCCCTTCTTTTGCATCAGGAAAAAGTGTTTTTGAAAATAGATTTTGATTTCACCATGAGTCGTGATAAAGCGGATTTTTATTATTCCCTTGATGGCAAAGAATGGATTTGCCTGGGCGAATCCCTGAACATGAAATACACACTCGACCATTTTATGGGCTACAGAGTGGCTTTGTTTAATTACGGCACCATGGAATCGGGAGGCTGTGTAAAATTTAAATACTTTAAAGCCTGGAGATTTGAAGGAAAATGATCGGTCGCATTGGATCCGTAAATGAAAGGTTCTATAGGGTTTTTAATTCAATAATCCGATAGTTTTTTACTTATTCAATTGGTATAATAAGCCTGATGGGAGATGTAACGGCCCGGGTTTTCTGATTTTTTTTCGGGCAAAGGGCAAAAACCTTTTGTTCTGTAAAAGCTGAAGAGCTGATTCAGATTAAAAAAGACGGATTTGTTGTATCGATACATCGATTTTATGAACGAAACCAAGATTTTAATAGAAAGGAAAGGTAATTAATTTAAAAAACCGCGAAAATAGCGGATTTTATATTTTTAAGGAGTTATAAAAAAAATGAAAAACAACAAGAAATTTCTGATGCTTTCTCTTGTGGCGTTCATGGTGGTCTCATCAATGGCGCTTTTTGCGGAATGGCAGTCAGATAATGGAGACGGAACCTTTAAAAATCCACCAATGTATGCCGATTATCCTGATCCCAGCATGATTCGGGTGGGTGATACCTTTTATCTGGCAACTTCGACCTTTGCCCAGTCACCGGGTCTGGTAATTTGCAAATCCAAGGACATGGTAAACTGGGAAATCGCCGGCCATGCCATTTCCTACTATCCCGGCGGCGGGGCCTGGGATCTGAATGGAGGCGATAAATACGGGAATGGCTGTTTTGCTCCTTCCATTGCCTATAAAGATGGCACTTTTTACGTGATTGTGACTCCCAATGGAGAAAGCACACGTATTTATTCTACAAAAGATGTCAGCGGAACCTGGACGGTTGCAAATTTAAATAAAGGTTATTTTGACCCGGCATTGTTTATCGATGATGACGGAACTCCCTATATTGTTTGGGGCGGTGCCTGGGAAAATTCGATTAAAATGATTCAATTGAATTCCACTCTGACGGCTACAACTGGTTCTCAACGAACGATTATTTCCTACAATAATATAGAAGGCTCACATTTAAGCAAGGTTAATGGCACCTATTATCTTTTTAATGCTGTTCCAGCCCGAAGTCTGGTTTGTTCAAAAGCAACTAATGTCTGGGGTCCTTATAGCGGTACCACGACCCTTTGTTCTGCTGGCCAGGGCGGGCATCAAGGAGGTATTGTCGATCTGCCCGATGGATCATACTGGGGTTATTTACACCAGGATGACGGCGCTGTGGGTCGAATGACCCGTATTGCTCCCATTACCTGGCAAAATGGCTGGCCCTTATTCGGCCGTTCCGGCAATACCGGTCGTGTTGAATCAAGTTACACCAAACCCATTGCCAATCAGACGATCAAGGTACCAGCGACTTCCGACGAGTTTAACAGTGATAAATTGGGGCTTCAGTGGATGTGGAACCATAACCCTGATAACAGCAAATGGTCACTCACCGGAACAGCCCTTCGCTTGCAGCCAACACGATCATCCACTTACTGGATGGCCAGAAATACTCTGACCCAAAAAGGTCAGGGACCAACCAGCTATGGAATGATCAAGATTGATACACGAAACATGCAATCTGATACTATCGGTGGAATTGGCACTATTGGTGATCCTCATATGTATATTGCTGTTAAGGGTGATACGGTTATCATGTCATCTGAAGATTCCGTGAAAGCGACACAGACTAATGTAACGGCTGATACTGTCTACTTACGAGTGAACATGAATTTCAATAACAAACAGGCCACTTTTTTCTGGGGCCTTTCTGAAGCCTCCATGACCCAGCTGGGACCGGCTGTGACCATGACCTTTGACTGGCAGAATGGAACTTTCCAGGGCGAGCAATACGCGATTTTGTGTTACAGTCCGAGCGGAAATTCCGGTTATATGGATGTTGACTGGTTCCGCATGGATGGCAAACCAGGCGAAAACATCAATACTCCGGAACCGACACCTTCTCCCACGCCTAATGTTGAACCAATCTGGACAGGCGGTCCCTATTCACTTGACGGTTCTACTGTTTATGAAACAATACCAGCTGGAATAGCCAGTGAACTGGGTGATTTTTCCATTGGTTGTCAGCTCAATTTAAACACTCTAGATACCTGGACCCGGGTTTTCGATCTTGGCATGGACAATAATGTTTTCATGATGATGACACCTGATTCGGGAACAACCGGTTTTCCCTATTTTGCCATTACCATAAGCGGAAATGATGGTGAACAGGGTATTGATTCGGATAAAGCCCTTCAGCCTGGCCAGTGGCAGCATATTGCGGTTGTCAAAGAAGGGGTCACAGCCATTATGTATATTGATGGTGAAGAAGCAGGGCGAAATTCCAATATGACCTTAAGTCCTTCTGACATGGGTAATACGATTGATAATTTTATCGGCCGTTCTCAGTGGGAACAGGACCCCTACTTGAACGCTGAGATAGATGATTTCAGGATTTATAACCGGGCGATTAGCGCTAATGAATTGGCTGCCTGGGTAAGCAAGGAAACACCGACACCAACGCCTATTGAGGGTTTGTTGGGAGATGTTAATGAAGATGGAACAGTGAATATTGTTGATGCCCTATTGGTTGCTCAATATTATGTAAATACTCCTGTCACTGGTTTTAATCCTGATAATGGTGATGTTGATTGTTCAGGCACCATCAATATTGTTGATGCCCTGTTGATCGCCCAATATTATGTTAAAATGATTGATGAGTTCTGTTAAGGAATGACATGTTTCTTTTTTCGGCAGGAAAGCTTTTGATTCTTTTCTGCCGAATTTGGGTTTTTCTTCAGTCAGGGATTATTAAAGGCTTTGTATTGTGTAAAAGGTTTATTTGGACTATTATTGTGCATAAAATTAATTTAAACGACAAATAGTCCTGTTTTGCGGGATTTTAAATATAATGGGGTTTTGATGAAAATCAGAATACCCAAACAAAGAAAGGAAAAAAATGTTAAAACAAAAAAAACAAATTGTACTAGTGCTTGCGCTTTTGTTTACTTTCGGTGCGAGTACTCTCTTTGCTGCTGATTGCGGTGATGTCAATGGCAGTGGAACTGTGGATATTGTTGACGGTCTTTTGATCGCGAAATACTATGTCAACACAAACCCCGCGGGTTTTGATCCAAGTGTAGCTGATGTGAATAATGACGGGGCAATCAATATTGTCGATGCCTTGCTTATTGCTCAGTTCTATGTAAACTTGATCAATTCACTTAATTGCGGTTCGACACCTACTCCCACAGAAACTCCGGCTACCCCAACGCCTGACCAGCCTCAGGGTATCAGAGGAAATCAAGTGGCGGTAATTGGTGAATCATTTATTGCCATGTCCCAGATTACCCAAAATCTGCAAAATAGCGCGAAGAGCGCGGGCCTTTTGCCTCAAGGAGATTCGTTTTCAGATAAATCTGAAAGTGGAACACGTTTATCCGGAGGGGGGGGAACTCAAATACCACAGCAATATGTTAATGCAAATCCTCAGAAGACCGTAAAATGGGTTTTCATGGATGGTGGCGGGAATGACTGTCTCCAGGGTTCCTGTTCCAATCCTCCCAATTCCAGCTGTTCTGATTTGGTCAATGCTGTGAATGCTGCCCGAACTCTTTTTGCCAAAATGAGTCAGGATGGTGTAAAGAAGGTTATTTATTTCTTCTATCCAGAACCACTGCAAATGGCTTTTCCAATTGGCGATCTTAAAGCCAGGCTTGATGTTCTGCGGCCGATGATGAAGCAACTGGTTGATTCTACTACCAGTCCCAAAATTTACTGGCTCGATCTTCGACCTGTATGGAATGGCCATAATGAATACACTTCAGATGGAATTCATCCTACAGCCGCTGGAAGCAAGGCAACGGCTGATGCTATCTGGAATCTCGCGCAAGAAGTTAATTTTTTTACTGAATAATTATTGAATATGACTTCCGGGAGGCAATTAAAATTGCTTTCCGGAAGATTTTATTATTATATTTGTAATAGGGGGATTTCCTTTCTCATGTAATGTTTTCTACTTAAAGTTGAAAAATAATGAATTTAGTAAAAGGATAAAAAATGATGAAATCAATTATGCAAAAGTCGGAAGGTCCGGGAAAAGGTTTTTTACCTCTGGTTTCTTCTACCAATGCTTATGTTGTTTCAAATCTCAATCACAGCTTTTTTGTTTTTTTGTCAATTCATTATTTTTTTACTCAATATGTGTTCAGAAGGGTTCTGTCCTTTTTGGAAAATGACTTTGATTATAAAGCCTGGGTTTGTGGGTTTCTGAAGCTTGAATGCGGATGATAAATCAAAGAAATATGATAAAGGAAACAAAAAAATGTAATTCTTGCATTATTGTAGGAAAAGTGGGAATTACAATTAATAAAATTTTTATTTAATTAAGGAGTTGAATAGATGATTAAAAATGAAAGAAAAAAGAATTCGAAATTCCTGTTGGCCTTTATATTATTATTGGCTTTGTCAGGAACAGCCTTGTTTGCTGCCAATCCTATTGTCAGTGGAGTGTACACAGCAGATCCCAATGCCTTTATTGGCGGTGATGGCAAGCTGTATGTTATTTGTTCCCATGATATCGCCGGCGCTACAGGGTATGATCAATTAAAAGATTATATTTTGCTTTCAACCGATGATATGATTAATTGGCAGAATCATGGTGTTGTTTTTAATGCAAAAAGCGTAGCTCCATGGGCCAATTTGGCTTACGCGCCTGGTATGATTTACAGGGATGGAACCTATTATCTTTATTTTCCCAATGGTGCCAGTAATATCGGTGTGGCTACTTCCAGTTCGCCTACAGGTCCATGGCGAGACCCTGTTGGCCGGGCCATTATTGACAGAAACACCCCTGGTACCAATGGCTGCGAATGGATTTTTGACCCGGGCGCCTTTCTTGATGATGATGGAACCGGTTATGTTTACTATGGTGGAGGCGGCCCTGGAAATGCCCGTGTTATCAAATTAAACAGCAGCCTCACTGGTGTGAGTGGTTCTGCTGCCACCATCGACGCGCCTCGATATTTTGAAGCACCCTATGTTCATAAGCGTAACAGTACCTATTATTTTACTTATTCGACCGACTTTTCTGGTTCGCCAGCGGCTTCGATCGATTATATGACAAGCAGTAATCCCATGACAGGTTTTCAACACCGTGGAACTGTTTTAAATAACCCCTGGAGCAATCTTGGAAATAACAATCATCAATCCATTGTTGAGTATGGTGGAAGATGGTTTATGTTCTATCATAACCGGGCTTTGTCCAATTCTGTTTATCAGCGGTCAGTGTGTGTTGACGAGTTGTTTTACAATAGTGATGGAACCATGAAACGAGTCAATGATACACAAGCTGGTATTACCAGTCCTGTAAATGGCGAAACTGAAGCCCCGACACCTACTCCCACAGCGACTCCGTCACCTGACCCCAACGCGAACATTGTTGTACGCGCCATGGGCACTGTTGGAGGTGAATTGCTGGAAATTCACGTGAATGGTACTGTTGTTTCAACAATCACCTTGACAACGGAAATGGCGGATTATTATGCTTCTGGATCAGGACAGATTTCGATCTATTTTACCAATGACGATAATGTTGACAGCGGTATGGATGTTCAGCTTGATCGAATCACCTATAATGGAGAAATCTTTGAAGCCGAAGACCAGGCTGTGAATACAGCTGTGTGGCAAGATAGTTCTTGCGGTGGTTCCAATTCAGAATGGATGCATTGTTCGGGATATATCGAATTTGCAACCGGTCCTGTTGAAACTCAAACGCCTCCCACACCCAC
Organism: Spirochaetales bacterium; assembly: GCA_016937215.1. Classification (GTDB taxonomy): domain Bacteria; phylum Spirochaetota; class Spirochaetia; order SZUA-6; family JAFGRV01; genus JAFGWI01. Next base: position 25,116 of record JAFGWI010000088.1, read on the forward strand.
ACCCACGCCTGTTGCCGATGCTGTACTGGGTTATAATCCATCTTCAATAAAGATTTTGCCTGGCACTTCATTCACTGTCAGTGTTACATTATCTACGGAAAGCAGTACCATTGCTGCCTATGGCATTGATATTATTTATGACAGCAATTACTTAAGCGTCGATACAAGCACTCAAAAAGACGGTGTTATCGCTGGGGCTGATGGTTATCTGGCTGCTGCTAATCCGAATGAAACAGGCAAAATCTCAGTTACGGGTTTTGATGTGAATGGTGTCGTGCCTGGTGATTATGATGACTTTTTGAAAGTTTTTCTTAAATCCGGTTCCAGGGAGGGTACATGTTCATTAGACATTGCTGTGAATAACCTTACGACAAATTCAACAGCAGAAGTATCCGGTGTTAGTTCTCCCTGTAATGTGGAGGTGACAAATGATATAGGCGGATGCGCTTTGACCGGAGATGGAAACGGTGATGGCGTTGTAAATATTGTGGATGCGTTATTGGCTGCCCAGGTTTATGTTGGTATTGGCGGAACTGCTGTTGATACCGAGTGTCTTGATGCCAATTGTGATGGAACAGTAAACATCGTGGATGCTTTATTGATCGCGCAATATTATGTTGGTTCAATAGACAATTTATGTTAATTGGCTTTTGAATCGGCTGTATTTGTATATATTTTTTTATTAATTCTATGTTCAGGATGATATCCATGATGGATATCATCCTGTTATTTATAAATAGGATAGGAAATTTGAAATGATTTTTTTATTTTTTTAAAACTACTGTTAAAAAAATAAAGAATTCATTTTTTGATTAATCTTTGAATAGTAAATTTAAAAGTGTAAAGGAGAAATGTAGATGAAAGTAAAAATGATTTTATCGATTCTGCTGCTGAGTCTGACGTTTTCAGCCGGAGCTCAGATGTTTGGTGATGTTAATGATGATCAAACGGTTAATGTGGTAGATGCATTGCTTATTGCCAAGTATTATGTGAATGTGGCTGTGGATGTCTTTAATGAAGACATGGCAGATGTGAATTGTTCAGGAAACATTGATATTGTTGACGGGCTTTTGATAGCCAGGTTTTATATTAAACTAATAAATCAATTTCCATGCCAGGGGCCAACTTCAACTCCTGTTAGCACACCGACGCCAGAAGCGTCACCGGTTTTTCATGTTTTCTTGCTTTTGGGTCAATCCAATATGGCTGGTTTTTCTAAGGCCCAGGCAGCGGATAAGGTTGAAGATCCCAGAATACAGGTTTTAGGCTTTGAGAACTGTTCTGCTACTGGCCGGGTCACCGATCAATGGGATATTGCTTGCCCACCGTTACATGAATGCTGGAATGGTGCGGTTGGTATTGGTGACTGGTTCGCAAAAACTCTGATCCAATATGTAAAGCAAGGCGATACAATTGGGCTGGTTCCCTGCGCCATCAGTGGTGAAAGGATTGAAACCTTTATGAAAAATGGTGGTAGTAAATATAACTGGATTATTGAACGTGCGCGTAATGCGCAAAATAAAGGCGGTGTTATTGAGGGAATCATTTTTCATCAAGGTGAGTCGAACAGTGGTGACACCTCATGGCCTGGCAAGGTCGCTACATTGATTCGTGATATAAAAAGTGATCTGGGTTTAGGTAATATTCCTTTCATTGCCGGTGAATTGTTGTACAGCGGGAGTTGTGCTGGTCATAACACCTTAATTAATCAGCTTCCCAACAGCATTACAAATTGTTCTGTAGTGTCTGCCAATGGTTTGCTTGTCGACCCATCTGATACCCAGTGGAGACTGCATTTTGGTCATGATGATACTGTGGAATTTGGAAAACGATTCGCGGCAAAAATGAAAACCGCATTAGGGTGGTAGCGAAAATATATTTCCGATTAAAAAAACAATGAACTATTGATATTCCTCCGGTGAAACTTCACCGGAGGAGAAATTATAAGTTTGCTGTTTAGCGTATTAAAAATACAAGTTTTTTTGGAGTGCGTGAAAGAGAGCTATAAAATAAAGAAAGCATTTGTAATTTTATCAGGGTTAATGGTATTGATGACGCTGTCTCTCACGATGTTTTAGGGGACTAATCCTATCGTAAGTGCTGTTTATACTGCTGCCCGCAAATTGCTAATAAGCTTGTTCCACAGCCTCTAATGTCAGGACTTTTGCGATTTGCTTTGTTAAGAATTTTCGATATTCAAAATATTTTTTTTCTGTTTCTTTCTAATATAAGAAATTACGTATTTGTTTAGCTTAAACAGGAATCATTATTTTTAGCGTTAAGGATTGTAATAATAGCAAGTTATTTTTTCAAAAATGACTTGCTAAAACCCGCAGGCGCGCTTTTTTCGCGCC
>JAFGWI010000089.1 GCA_016937215.1 Spirochaetales bacterium
GTAATTATCTTAGCGGCACGAGCTTGATAGTTTATTCGCAATTTTCATCATTCTTTCAAGAGCCGGGTTTCCTAAGATCTTTGGTTAATTATAAACCCTTTGTTCATGATAAAAAATGTTTAAATGTTGCCTTTTCTAAAAAATATTGATCAATATGTTAATAAATGTTATAATCTCTCTATAATGATGGGCCCATTAATATAAAAAAACAAAGGTAAGCTATGTTCGCGGAACTTTATAATGCCATAGAAACCAACCGAGACCTCCATGTTACTTTTACTGGCCGTGAAAACTGCTCTCCCCTGCATAAATTCAGCGGTATCAGGAATCATTTTATTGTCCATTATATTATCGATGGCGAGGGTTATTTTAAGATCAGGGGGCAAAATTGCAAACTCAAGCGAGGCAGTGCTTTTTTTATATTTCCCGGGCAGCAGAATTTCTATCAGGCTTCCAAAAAGAATCCCTGGACTTATAAATGGATAGGTTTTATCGGCTCACAGGCCCAAGCTATTCTGGAAGCCATGAACATTACCCACAAAAATCAGGTTTACAAATGCACTTATTCCAAAATTATTGATGGATTATTTGACAAACTCTTTTATCTTGTTGAGAACTGCCCCATTGGCTATAAACTCAAAGTACTCGGTACTTTTTACGCTATTTTAGACCAGCTTTATGATGCCTCAGGTTATATGTCAAACCAGAGCAGCTCAAGAAACTCAAGGGATTACATCGAGGTTATTAAAGAATTTATAGAAGCCAATTATCAGCAAAATATTTCCGTCAAACAAATGGCCAGTTATCTGGGGCTGAACCGTTCTTATTTTTCATCGCTATTCAAACAAAAAACCGGAGGGACAATTCAGGATTATTTGATTTCTTTCAGAATCAACAAAGCCAAAGACCTGCTTAGCCATTCAAGTTATCAAATTTCTGAGATTGGCTATTCCATTGGATACAAGGATTACTATGCCTTTATTGCCAGCTTTAAAAAATACACAGGCTACACACCCAAGCTTTTCCGGAAAAAATTCCATATTGCCACCACACAGTACAAGGAACCTTGAGACAAAATGGATTTCAAGAGATCAACTTACACCAACAAGGCTCAATAGAAAATAATGCTTTTGATAATTTTACCTTTGGATTTGATTAGTGAAGAAAAAGCCAACAGAAATAATCGGCATGATCAGCAATTCTCGGTCAGGAAACAGCTTGAATTCGGGACCAACTTTTTCTATTCTTTTATACCACCGAGAATTGACCAAACAGGTCGCATAGCCGAGCAACAACGCGAAGCATTGTGACCAGGCTCGACACATCGGGTGATTGCGATTTCGGTGACTCTTTTTATATTTTTTATCATGCTTTCAAAAATTAATAACATCTGATTTTATAGTCAATTAAGCTAGTCACCGAGAATCGCTGGGCATGATGAATAGTATTGACATTTTCCTTGAGGCTGATCACATTGAAAATAAAGGAGCAACCATGGAAATTTGTGTGCCCCGGGAAAGCGGATTTTGTCCAGGAGTCAAAAGGGCTGATCAAAAAATCCGTGATTTGGCGGAACATCATCAGGATAAAAAAATCTATATTCTGGGTGCCTTGATTAATAATCAAAATTATCTTACGAAGCTTTCTGAGCAAAATATAATGACTGTTGGACGAATTGAGGATATTCCTCAGGGAGAATGGGCTGTTATTCGCAGTCACGGATTAGCCAAGTCATTACAACAAAAACTTATGGAGCGGGGGCCTGTTTTGGACCTGACCTGTCCAAAAGTCAAAGCAGTGCAAGGGGAAATTGAAAAATGGGCCAGTAAGGCTTATTTTCTGGTTCTAAACGGCAAAAATGGCCATCCCGAAACCCTGGGGCTTTTAAGTTATAACCAAAACCATATTTTGATTACGCCTGACAGCGATGATCAGAACCTCTATCATCATCTGGAAGAAATAGCTGCCTCAAAAAAACATAAAGGCCTATTTTTCACCTCCCAGACAACAGGGCACTCGCCAACCTTTAACCGGCTCACCGGTTTCGCGGACCAGATTGGCACTCATCATAACACCCAGGTTTACCATTCAATTTGTCCGGTTATAGCACAAAAAGAAAAATCCGCTCTGATACTCCAGCAGGACTGCGAACTCAGTCTCGTCATCGGAGACCGGTCCTCTTCCAATGCCTCACGATTGTTTCAGCGGCTGTCTCAGGAACAGAAAAATTGTTATTTTGTAACCGACATTGAGGATTTAAAAAAGCAGGCCATTGATTTTTCAAGTGTTTCAAAGGCCATGGTGGTTTCATCGGCTTCAACCCCTTTATATATAGAAAAAGAAATTATCAACTACCTGGAAAATCTCTGACAAAAGGATTTTTCAAAGATATTTCGCGCATAGGCTTTCGGGCTTATAATTCAGGGCGTTTCAGGCAGGGGCATAAGCTTTCCGATCCAGGAGGTTCCGCATTAGGGATGGGAGCCATGCAAGCTTGTTTTTCAAAACAAGCGCAGCAAGAGCGTTTTCGCGCTGATAATTTCAGCGCAAAAACCTCCGAAGGCAGAGCCGGAGTGGCGGAACAGCCCGGCCCCGGTCCTGAAATGGAATGAAAGGATCGGGGAAATGCCCAGAATAATCATAATCAAAAAATGAGCCCTGTTTAAAGTCTTGAAAAAAGTATGAACATATGCTACCAAGTTAGTATAATTCAATAATCTATTTGGAATATTTACGCAGATTGAGTCGGGAGATAACAATGGGAAAAAATTTCGTTGAAAAAATAATTGCCAGCCATATACAGGATGGCGAGATGATAAGCGGTCAGGAGATCGGTATAAAGATTGACCAAACCTTAACCCAGGATGCCACCGGGACTTTAGCTTATCTACAATTTGAAGCCATGGGGATTCCCAAAGTCAAAACAGAGATTTCCGTATCCTATGTGGACCATAACACTTTGCAGAATGATTTTCGCAACATGGATGATCACGTGTATCTTCGAACAGTGGCAGCCAAACACGGAATTTACTTTTCACGGCCCGGAAACGGCATTTGCCATCAGGTGCATCTGGAACGCTTCGGCATTCCCGGTAAAACCATGCTGGGTTCTGATTCCCATACGCCTACAAGCGGCGGTCTGGGAATGCTTTCTATCGGAGCCGGCGGCTTGGATGTGGCTATTGCCATGGCCGGGGGCCTTTTTTATCTGAATATGCCAGAGGTTATTGGTGTTAAATTAAGCGGTAAATTGAATCCCATGTGCTCAGCCAAGGATGTGATTCTGACTCTTTTGAAATCAGAAACAGTTAAAGGCGGGGTTGGAAAAATTTATGAATATTTTGGCCATGGCCTTGCCTCGCTCAGTGTTCCCCAGCGAGCCACAATTACCAATATGGGAGCTGAATTAGGCGCCACTACCTCCCTCTTTCCTTCAGATGAAGTGACTCGGGAATGGTTTAAAAGCCAGAAACGGGAAAACCAATGGATCAAAGCCGGGGCTGATCCTGATGCCTCCTATTCCCGTGTTATTGAAATGGATTTATCACGGCTCGTGCCCATGGCAGCTTGCCCCCATTCGCCCGATAATGTTGTTCCTGTTTCCGAACTAAAGGATATTATTGTAGACCAGGTGGCTATAGGTTCATGCACCAATTCGTCCATTGCCGATCTGGGCGCGGCTGCCGATATTCTCGAAGGCAAGGTGATTCCTGAAAATGTTTCTCTGGGAATTTCACCAGGTTCACGCCAGGTTTTTCGTCAGGCAGTTGACCAGGGCATTATTTCACGCCTTGTGGCAGCCGGCGCGCGTATTCTGGAATTTGCCTGCGGGCCCTGTATTGGCATGGGCTTTGCGCCTAATTCAAAGGGTGTTTCTGTTAGAACCTTTAACCGCAATTTTAAGGCCCGAAGCGGAACAAAGGATGCTGATGTGTATCTGGTTTCTCCGGAAACCGCAGCGGCAACCGCATTAATGGGCCGAATTACCGACCCGCGTGAAATCAAGGGTGTGTCCATCAGGGATTATTCGGCCAATGCCATGGTTGATGATTCGATGATAATTCCGCCAAGCGAGGTTCCTGAAGCTGTTCAGGTGATCAAGGGGCCGAATATCAAGGACTGTCCCATTGGTCTTCCTCTTGAGGAAAACCTGAAAGCTGAGGTTTTAATCAAAACCGAGGACAATATTACCACCGACCATATTATGCCAGCGGGAAGCAAAATTTTACCCCTTCGTTCAAACATTCCGGAAATTTCAAAGCATGTGTTTGAAGTCCTTGATCCTGAGTTTTATAACAAGGCCCAAAAAGCCGGCTCAGGTATTATTGTTGGCGGCGAGAATTACGGACAGGGTTCAAGCCGTGAACACGCGGCTCTGGCGCCCATGTATCTTGGCGTGAAAGCCGTGATTGCAAAGGGCTTTGCCCGTATTCACAAAAGCAATCTGGTCAATTTTGGGATTATTCCTTTTACTTTTAAAAATCCGGCAGATTATGACACTATTTCCCAGGGTGATATTCTGGTGATCAAAAACCTGAAACAGGGAATACAATCATCCTTTGAGTTGGAATGCCTGAATCAGACACAAAATAAAAGCTTTACTGTTGTTCATGATTTATCCAGGCGCTTTGTGGATATGATTCTTGAGGGCGGTTTGTTGAATTATACTAAAAATCAATAGAGCTGATGGCACAAATTATGATATAGCTGACTTTTAACTGTTTCAAGTGGACATGCCCCGGTTTGTCTATTATTCGGGGCATTTTTCGTTTCAACTCATAGAAAAATCTAAAGCTGAAGCTGGAATCAAAGTCAAGGACCCTATTATCTTTTTTTAAATTTCCATGCAGTGCTTGCCGCGCCATGTTAAATGAAAATTCGTTTTGCTGTAAATGATATCCCATAACCGCCAGCACACCCTTCATAATGAAGGCGCATTATTCATATGAATCACTTCATTGTATTTCGCTTTCGGCAATATTTCATTATTTTTCGTGAAATCATCCTAAAAACTGTTTTTCCAATTGATTTGATCAATTGATTAATGCTATGATAACAGTTAGCTGGTTATATAGGAGCAGGTCTTTTCAGAATGCATAAAACCCCTTTTTATGTTTTAATAGTATTTTTTGTGAGCTCACTGACTTTCGCTGATACCATTGAAATTTCACCTGACACTTCAACCATTACAGAAGCTGTGACAAGAGCGGCCGAAGGCGATATCATTATGCTTTTGCCTGGAACCTACTCTGGCGAGGGAAACCGGAATATTGAGCTTGGAGAAAAATCGCTGACCATCATATCAAAGGAAGGGCCAGAAAAAACCATAATCAACTGCTTTAGCAAGGACCATTTGCAGAACAGGGCCTTTATTTTTTCCAACAGCATAAAAAAAATTGTTATTTCCGGCCTGAGCATAACAAAAGGCAGTGTCTTCATATCCAAGAATAACACAGAAAAATCGGAAAACACCATCACAGCCTTTGGCGGAACGCTTTTAATCGATCATGCCAATCCTGTTTTTGAAAACTGTGTGTTTACCGAATGCCAAGCTGAATTGGGCGGTTCTGTGGCCATGATAATCAATAACAGCCAGCCGCGATTCTCAAAATGCCTATTCAAAAACAACCAGGGCGATGTGATTTATATTATGAGAAATAGCCGGGCAATCCTCTCTCATTGCCTTTTTACAGAAAACAGGGCAAAGAATCCCGATGCTTCAGGCTGCATTTATATAGACGGCATTGCCAAGGATTTTTCACTAGGCCATCTTCAGGCTAATAACTGCATTTTTGAAAATAACCAGGGTTTTTCCGCGGGAGTAATTCTAAACAGCGGTGAAGCCTTATTTTACAATTGCCTTTTTACCAATAACAAAGCCCAAAGCACAGAAGCCGCGTATTTTCCTAGCGGTTATGGCGGCGCGGTCACAAGTTATGGCCACATCGCCTTGAATAATTGCACCTTCTACGGCAATGATTCCAGCCAAGCCGGGGGAGCATTGTATCTTGAACACAACCCGGTTTATTCCAATTTACGGAACAATAGCTATGTGCGAAATTCCATTCTCTGGGCCAATAAATGTGAAAACAATAGGGAATCAGAACAAATCGCTTTGGAAAACACTTCGGCCTTTATCCAATTCAGTTGCATTCAGAATTTCACGGGCCAGGGCAAGGAAATTTTAAGCAAAGACCCTCAGTTTATGGATCCGGCTGCAAATGATTTCCATTTAAAGCCCCTATCTTACTGCATCAATGCCGGAGACCCCTCTTTTTCCGAAGAAGAAATTGATCTTGACCTGTCTGGCAATCAGCGGATTTTCAACAACAGGGTGGATATTGGAGCATATGAGCAGAATATCAAAATATCCTTCATGGAGCTACTCTCTCGGGAACTTGTTTTTGATATCATTTATGGAACCCAAACCAAACAAACCAAGCAGGCCTATTTTCGTAACCTTGTTCCGCAACTGATGTTCTGGAAAGCGGTTTCTAAAGATAATTGGATAATTTTGAATTCTCATGAAGGCCAGGCTGATGCTGTTTACACCCCATTGAATATTCAAGTAGAAGCCTCGAAAATGAAACCCGGCGTTTATGAAACAAAAATTCTCCTTGCATTTGAAGGTTCAGACATGAACCAGGAAATTAAGGTTAAACTTAATATTCACGGGTCTAAAATCGAGCTTTCCAAGGAACAAATTGAATTTACTCTTGATAAACGCTTTTACAATCTCGAAAATCCGATAAAGGAATATTTCACCATCAGTAACAGTGGTTACCTGCCATTGAACTGGAGTGTCAGAGCTGACTCCCCATACATAAATATTACTCCCCAAAAGGGTACCTTGACCATCACAAATCAGGAAGTCACTGTTTCCGTTGATCCCAAAAAACTCCAATTAGGCGAAAACCGTTTTTCAATACAAATAATTGATAATTTCGCCATAAACAGCCCCCTTAAAATACCAGTCAGCATTTCGGTTATTGATTCAACACCAAAAATGTCACAAGCTGAATAGAAATTAAATCAAATCAAGCCAAGAAGCAGTCATAGGTTCAAGCGCGGTCAGCGCATCCATCTTAATATTTATTCATCTTTAAATAGAATCTCGGTTTCGCTCTAAGAGGCTCGGCCGCGCATGCTTTTCGTCGCCTAATATAGAGGAAGTAAATATTCTTTAAAAGTCGCTTAACAATCTTTCCATGTATGGTTTTTCACGCTGAATATAATCCTTAGGATCAGTTTTCTGCTGTAACGCCAGTTCCGCGACCCATTTATGGTCTTTTTCGGACAATGCATAGTCCTTGGCTTTTTCAAACCAGTCTGCTGCCTTAGCCAATTCGCCGATACGACGATGAAGCTCCCCAATCAGATACATGTATTGAGACTTGTCTGAATCAGGAATTTCCTTGTTGTTATAAGCCTGGGTATAGGAAGTAATGGCATTCTTAAGGCATTTTTTTTCGCCCTCCCGGCCACGGGCATTCCGATAGCACCAAGCAGCCTTTAGGTGCAATTTGGCGATTCGAAGTTCCGCGTCACCGCTCCATTGAGCGATCATGGCGGCGTATTCATATTGCTGTCCTGAAAAAACATTATGCTGTGACATCAAAGGCATTAATTTGGCTTTGATTTTCTTCTTTAAATCTTCGTTTAAGTCCTTTTGCTTGAATTCCTTTTCCTGACCAGAGAAACCGCAGTGTGGACAGGTGTGAATCGAATAATTTAAGGGTTGAGCTCCATGAAAAGCTTGGAAAAAATCGGTGTACTGAATATCAGACTTCAAGGGGTGTCTTAGCTGAAAAGAATCAAAGACCTTTGCGCAGCATGGACAGGTTAATGGCAATGTTTTGAATTGGTTCATTATCCCTCCTCCATTATGATTTATTTTTCTGTACATTTTGCGATACAGGGCACAATAGTATTTTCAATTATTCAGCCGTAAGTTTTGGGCGTTGCCTCATAAGCCCAGGGGCTTTCAGGCCGGGCTTTGCGCCACTTCGCTATCGCTTCGAAGGTTATTGCCGCGAAAAAATCGCGTCAATAACGCTTTGGAGTATTATTTTTGAAAAAATAATACTCCATGGCTCCAATCCCTAACGCTTCGGGTTTGCAACACATGCAAGCTATTTATTGACAATCCGAAATCAGAAAAAACCCTCTGCCACCCTTGGCCAAACAAATAAAAAAGCTGATTGTCCCTAGTCTTTTGACATTTCTTAAGACAAAGTGCCTTACCCAGGACTAAATCCTGCTTTTTTTTATGTCATTAAGTGAATTTCATTATAGTTCAATAAGCTTTATAATGCAAATAATTCAGTGTGAATACTAAAAAACTATTTAGTATTTTTAGTATATTTAGATTGTAACCAACGGGAGTTTCAAGATGAATCTCATTAATCTTTGGTACATCGCGGCCGTGGGTCAGGATTTTTGCAATTAGTTTAAATCATTGATTTCTTAAAACGCAATTTACAGATTTTGATTATAGTTAAATAAGTTATTTTCTCACAATAAAATAACTTATCCGCGTTTTTGTTATTTCTTTCAAAACTTCAATTTTAAAGAAGCTCTTATAATTATTTAATAAAGCGCTTAATGCCTAAAAATATTAGGAAGATGAATTAAAATAGTAGACAAACAAAAACAAAAGGGGTATAATATTTGGAATTCAACAAAAAATTCAAGTACGTTTTTTTATTATAAAGAATAAACCTGTAAATTTGAGAAAAGACAAGTAATATAAATAAACTCAAGCGGAGGTTTCCGGGACATGGATCAAACTATAAAAGGGCTGATTATTGACTATGGAAAAGTCATCAGCAATGACCAACATGAAGATATAAAAAACGAAATGCAGAGCCTTTGTCGATTGAATCCTGAAGTTTTTAACCGATTATACTTTAGGTATCGCGATGAATACGATAGAGGGGATATTTCCGCCCGGGAATATTGGAACATGATCCTTCCCAACAGCGCGAATCAATCCCGATTCAAAACAATAGATGAATTAGTGAGGCTGGACAATCGCAGCTGGTCAGATGTGAATCAGGCTGTACTGGATTGGGCCCTTGGTTTCAAGAAAAAAGGTTATAAACTTGCCCTTCTCTCCAATATGCCCTTTGAATTTCATGAATACATTAAGGAGCGCTTTGACTGGCTCGATAAATTTGATCCTCTTGTCTTATCCTATAAACTCGGCGTCACAAAACCAAATGAAGAGATTTTTGACTACTGTCTTGGGAAAATGGGTATTAAGGCAGAGGAAGCCCTGTTTATTGATGACAACCCAAAAAATATTTTTGGAGCCAGCAGAATCGGGCTAAACACCATTCATTTTAATAATCTTGATCAAGCCATCGAAGAATTACATAATAAGTATTCTCTATAGGCTGATAGTTAAGCCAGAGCTAAACAAGAAATATAAACAGCCAATTCCCTTTGGGCTTTTTATGATGAAAAGTTTATTACAAGAGCCTCAACTCTAAATAATTTAAAAAATAACCTAAATTCTCTGCCATACGCGGGAGCTATCCATCAAAACCCTTGCTTTTTTTGAAGATTTAGTGATTAACTAAATCATTACTTTTTGCTATATTTTGTTCATAATATTTTACCCTTCAAAAAATGATGAATAAAGGATATTTTTATGGGTCGCGATATAAAAAGTATGTCCAACTCGGTCATACAAAGACTGCCCCGGTACTTGGTATATATCCAACGACTAAAACGAAATGATATTCAGTGGATTTCTTCATCTGAATTAGCTGAGGCATTAGGCTTAACCCCATCCACAGTCAGGCAGGATTTATCCTATATTGAATTAGCGGGAATATCAAAAAAAGGTTACAAAATCGAATTAATGGAATCCGCGCTTTCAAAGGTTCTTGGCATCAATCATGAACAAAAAATCATCATTATCGGCGCCGGAAATCTCGGCAAAGCTCTGGCCATGCATCGAGGTTTTGCCGCCTATAATTTCACGATTGAAGGCATTTTTGATAACAATCCTGAATTGATTGGTTTGAAAATCGGTATGCTGGAAGTCAAACCCATTAGCCAGTTAAAAGACTTCATAAAAAATAATTTCATATCCATGGGAGTTATCGCAGTTCCCCAAACCTCTGCCCAGGAAGTAGCCAATCAATTGATTGAAGCAGGTGTTTGCGGTATTTTAAATCTTACCAGCGCTAATCTCAATTTGCCGCCAAAAATAGCCATTGTGAACACGCGTATATCCGCGAGTTTACTTGAAGTCGCCTGTTTTATGAATGTGGCAAAAGGTGAATGTTACAATTTCAATATAGCTTGTGAGCAGAGCAATATTGTTTTAAGCGATTCCTGATTATTCTGTTGAATTTTCATTTTCCCCGGCATTTTCAGCTTCAGCTGCTTTCTTTTCCGCCTCAAGTTGTAACCGTAGTTCACTGTAGGTCAAATCCTTCTTTTCCTGAGGAATGAATTTGACCAGATTGAATTTCCTCGCGTTGATGGAATCATCACTATTATACAAGTCGGAATACTCAAGAAGAACAGCGTGGGCTTTCAGAGGGTCTCCCATTTTATATTCATAAATGTCAGCAAGGGTTAAATAAATGCCAGAATCAGAAGCACCTAAATCGAGCAATTGATTCAGCAATTCAATGGCCTGAGGGTAATTTCGCGTTTTGTAGTTAATAACTGCTCTCAGGTAAATGGCAATTTTATTATCAGCATCGATTTCCTTGATCATATCAAGGCCGCTATGGGCAGCTTCCCATTCACTCTCGGAGATTTCTTTTTCAACCTCAGCGATGATTTGTTCCAAACTGATCATTTTTAAATACAAAAATTGTTCCCTGTTGACAAAATCATATTGAAAAGGATTTTTCCCTGGCAAAAAAAGCTTGTATTCTGTCTTAATAACTTCAAACTGATGGGAACCACGGGCTAAGCCGTTTACAATAAAACGTCCATTAATATCGCTGCGCACAACAATTGCCCCGTTATCAATCCGGATTTCAGCATTAACCACAGGAAGGTTATCATTATCATAGATCATGCCATAAAGAGGCGCGGTGCTAAAAGCACTGGACTCGATGTCCGGCGATGATTCACAGGCAAAAAAAACACTTATTATAATGGCACATAAAATAATCGATTTAGCATTCATCTTTGTTGTCCTTTCAATTATCCTTCATTATTCTTTTCTAGCAACCCAGTATTCATTAGAGCGGTCTATCAAAATAAAATGATCACGCTCTTCTTTAACGATTTTCCAGCCGCGGGTGAATTTTTCATAACAAAGCCAGTAAACCGTAGGGGACCCTGACTGGTCTCTAAAAAGGTACCAGGTAATGCCTTCTTCATCAATCCTGACTCCATTGGTGGCCGTCAGCCATGTGGCAACAGGTTGAGTCGGCAAAGGAGTTGGTACAGGGGGAGCTGTTGGCTGAGGTGTCGGAGGGGGTGTTGGCCGTTTCCAGCCAAAAAGCACAGCTGGATAATCGGGCGAACGAAGTTGAATCTGTGAAGCAGCGTCCACGACAGTAATTTCATCCAAAGTTCCACTCATTTCCTCGGGCTTTATTTCCGGAACCTTTGGGCTATAGGGCCAAAAAATAAAAATCAGCAATAATCCCATAATAGCGAGAAGAATTATTTTAACAATTGTGTTCGTTGATATAACCATAAAATCCTACACTTGCAACAAAATGATTCAAAACATCCAACCCAAAGGCATTGGCGCTTTATTTTTTATCAGTCCCTAAAGTATTAAAAACTTCATATGTAACCTTCATTGTAACATCGGCCAGGCCGTTCAATTTTGGTGATTTAATCAGCATTTCCTGGACTGTGAGATATTTAGGATTATCATGAATGGCCTTTAACAAATTCATTGTCTGAATCGCGTTTCCTTCCAGATTATATTCATAATAGGTGCGGTCTTTTTCCACAACAGGTTTGTATCTGTCCAGAGTAAGGCCGTTTCCCTTAATAAGGGACTCCATATTTTGAGCAAATTCGCTGATTGAAATTTCCTCAGGTTGATAAAACCTGGTTTTCTCTTTTTCAATCATCACTTCCAGTTCCCTGATTTTGTTGGGCAGTTCAGCCTCATCGTCAATATTGAGAATGCTTGATTTGATACTCTTGATGGTCTGGGTAATTTTCTTTTCGGTACTGTCCAATTCCTGGCCCTTGAAAAAAAGAAACATCCCGCATATGCAAAGGAGTATGACAATACCCAGAATATTAAGCAAGCGTTTTTCATTACTATTGAGCATTATAAACCCCTTCCAGATTGAAAATTTCAAAGCCGGTTTTGGTATCAGTGGACATTTCAAAACGAATATTTGAAAAAAGAGGGTGTTCCTCAAATTGATCAACATATTTATACTGCAAGAAACTACGGCTCTGGCCCTTTATCCGGAAACCGACCTCTTCTCCTTTTCGGAGATTTTTTCTTTCAAACTGGAAACTGGTTATTTTAGCCTCATCACCAAAAATCCGGGAAACCTCCGACAGAATCAAATAAACATCCACAGGCTTTTTGGCCTTTAAAACATTTAATTCTTCGTTGCGTTTTTTATACTGATTATATAGAGCGGAAAAACTGATAGCATCACGCTGTGAACGTTCCAGTTTTTTCAGGTACTGAGACCTGGTATCAACATATTTTCCAAAGAGCAACACTGCCAAAACAGCTGTAGCAGCCACCAGGTATTTAATTTTCAGTTTTTTCTGAAAAAAGAAACTTTGTTTTTTTCTGCGAAACAAATATTCGCTCTTCTTAAACAGTAAAGGAAGGTGATCCTCTAAGACGAGAAATTCTTTATTAAAATTGTCTTTGAAAACATCATAGGACTGTTTTTCCAGGCTGGATGATTCATCATGGGAACAATAAAATACAACCTTATAGTCGTTGTAATTGCTTGGAAGAACATTTCGTATTTTCAGAAAATCGAGAAAGGATTCTTTTTCTCGCTTTATTGCTGAAGAAGCCTTAAAAATACCCTGATCAAAAATGGACACATCAATCCAGTCCTTGTTCCAGAACAGGAAAATAACATTTTCTTCAGGGGCTTTTTTCATGTAATTGAGAAATATTCCAAAGGGAAGAACAAGGGGTTTTTTTGCGGCAATGTCCTTGTAGTGCTCAATTTTATCGCGTTTTGAAATAAACAGAACCGCGTAGCGCTGCTTTTCTTTCTGAATCACCCTGAAGTCAAAAACTGTTTGCTCCGGATCGCCGGGATAAATACTTCTGAGTTTATATTGTAAAAGATTCCCCACCTCGCTCAGTGGTACAGGGGGAATTTCAGTGGTTTTAACGGCAAAATCAAGACGATTCATCATCAAGTATTCTATGCTGTTGGGGCTTTCAAGTTGATTGTCTTCATAAAGATATATCTGATATTCATGGTCGCTGTTAAGCGCGTAGGCAAATTTCCTCATAATTGATAATCCTCTTCAACAATCTTGAACACAAAATCATCAGTGTCTTTTAATTTCGGCAAACGAGTTATGACCCATCTCAGCTTGGAGTTTTTTTCTTCAATCACAAGCTCCCAAAACCAAGTATAGACCCCCAGGTACTGGTAGACATTGGAAACAGGATGAATTAAGGTCTTGTTATGATCGATTATAGAACGTAGAGCATCCAAAGTCAATCCGTCCTGGAATTCTTCCCTCTGTTTAAGAATATTTTCAGCTGAAACCTGCCAACCAGTGAGTTTTTGGGCTTTGGACCCCTTGGGAAGACTCACCCGCGTTTCATAATACTCCAGAACCGCCTTTAAAAGCTCTTCCGGCATGAAATGGACATTCCAGAGAGGGTCGCCATTGATCAAGGGAAAAACCTTGTCAAAATTTTTGACAGTCAGGCCTTCCCTCTGAAACCAGTCCTCGATTTCAGGATTTGTTTTGTTTACCCGCAGCTCTGAACTCTCATAAACCTGATAGGCTTTATGAAACTCCTCGCCATCGGTCTCACTGTCACAGCGAAGCTTAACCATATCCCTTAACACTTCACTATAGCTTACATTGAAATTAAAAAAGGAATAGCCGGTAAAAAAGGTGTCCAGAACTTCAGGGTCAAAAAACTTGGAATAACCCCTTTTTATGTCAACATAAAAGCCCTTATCAGTTCTTTGCTGGGCGAATTCCTTTACGCTTTCTTCATAACTGTCAGTGAACAGTTTCTCCGGCTTGACTAGGGTTTCATTCAAAAAAGCCAGAAATCCGCCGCCTGTCTCAATATCATTGGGGTTAATACGAGACGAAATATCAGTCAAGGTGATGGCCTCATCATCGTCAACCACATCCCAGACCTTGTCAAAGGCGCAATCACTTTCAGGTGTGTCATCATCTTCCAGGGCTTCCATTACCTTATGGGCCTTCTCAACCAGAATGGCCTTTCTGTCCGAACGGCCTTTGGCCGAGTTTTCCAGAGCCATGGCTTGTCGCACAAAAATACTGAGGCCAAGAAAAATAATGGCCAGAACAGTGACAATGGCGAACAAGGTAACCGTACTGGAACCCTTTGAACCTTCTATTCTACCCACAACGGCTGGCTCCCCAATCTCGCGTAAATATAAATCTCCCCATAATTTTCATATTCAGGCTCTGCGGTAAATTTCACGGCAAGAGGCTGGTCGGAATTTTCTTCCTCAAGCTCAATATCAAAATCCTTAAAAGGCCCGAAGCTTATAAGAATTGGCTCTTCGGGTTTCTGCTCCTTTTCCTTCTTTTCGTCCTTGTCCTTATCCTTGTCTGTGTCAGACAAAGGCCCTTGTTCCGAGCTTTGTTCATCGGGATTGATCGTTGTTTCAGATTCAATATCTGGCAGGCTAGTATCAATAGAAAAGTCCTCGGTTTCTTCTGGAAGGATGGTTGTGATCTCTAGCATCCCCTCATCAAAATAAAAATTAAGGTATTTGTCCTTAACCCCGTCTAGGTAGGGTAATTTCAGTTCTTCATCGGATTCTTCAATATCTTCCAGTAATGGTAAATAATAGGGAATTTTAACACGGTTCAGCAAATTGCGGATAGTGCTATCCATGGAAATCAATTTAACACCCACTTCCGTTACATCTGGGATGCGGCCCGAGGTGCTCATGGCTACTGAAAAGGCACCCCAGAGGGAGAATCCGAGAATAGTCATCATGGTCATGGACACAACAACCTCGATCAAGGTTGTTCCTCGGCTTTTTTTAGATTTTAGGATAGACAGAAGCTTCTTCAAGTTCATTTCTTTCGGTAATTATCAATTGCACACGGTCGCGGGTCAGGGCCGCTGCCCGGAGTACCATGGAAAAGCCGGCCAAAACCGTTCCCAAAACAACGGTGGAAATAAGAATGGCCGCGATTACATCCATGAGCAAGTAACCGCGGCTCCCCTTTTTATTCAGAATCTTCTTCACCACTGTTATTATTGTTTAAACTGATATCCGCGGCCGGCCCCTCACCGCCTTCGCTTTTATCCTGCCCATAGGAGACCAGTTCATAGGGTATTTCATCGGTAGGACTCTTCATATAAACAAAAGTAGTTCCCCAGGCATCCTTTGGCAGCTCCGGCGGATCAAGAAACTCGGTTATGGCTTCAAGGGTATCTGGATACTCAAAATGGGTGGTGTAGTACATATCAAGACCCAGTTTGATACTTCCCATGGTCTGTTTTGTTGCCGCGATCTGGGCCTGGGGAATCCAGCGGAAAATGGCCACGCCCACGCTCGTCATAAGAATCAGAATTATGGAAATCGTTACAATAATTTCCACAAAAGTGGCGCCGCGGTTTCCTTTTTTATATACAAAATCCCGGGTATGGTTTTTCCAGACCGCGATCAGCTTGTTCATCAGGTTTCTTAACATGTTATTCATCCTTCAATCCTCCTCAGAATATTCTAACAATAAAATAATTAAATTGAAAAATCAACCTACTTCGGCCAGGGCTTTGCATTTTAAATCACCAGCAAGTAAATGATTCCATTGGTCCCGTTTTTTTATTCTTCATAAGCTAATTAAATTTGGCCATGCCCCGGACTTTAAAGAAACTCTCATCCAGCAAAGTGCTCCAGATAAACACTTTAAAGTCCGGGTCGGGCTCTCTGGGGCTCCCGGCTTTTTTTGCCCTGTTTATCAGGGCAAAAAAATCAGGCTGCGGTTTTTTGAAAAAAACCTTGCCTCCCCTCCGATCCCTCATGGATCAAAGCCCTATTTATTTTTCTCTATACAGTTAAAGCAATTCTCACTGCCTTTGGTTACTGAACAATGCATCATTAGGGTAAATGACATTCATTACACACCAATATCCTGGTACATGGAAAATATGGGAACAAAAAAAGTCATGATCATGAACAAAACAACCAGACCAACCACCACTATCAAGGCTGGTTCAATAACACCCATAAAACGGGTTGTCAGCTTGTCAATCTCATCCTGATAAAAAAAACGAAGCTGTCCGAAAACCTTGTCCACGGTACCGCCTTTTTCTCCAATATTGATCCAGCGCCCGATTTTTTCAGGAAAAGCATCCTCATCTAGAAAAGCCTTGGATAAATCCTGGCCCTTAATCAGTTTTTTGCGAATACGATCCAAGGCCTCAATCATGTATTGGTTTTTCAAAACCTTGGCCGATTCAGGTAAGGCATCTTCAACAGAAAAACTGGAAGTAATCAAGGTTTCCATGGCAAAAAGCAAATTCATCGATTCTGTTACAGAGGTGATATTCCCTATAATTGGAATTTTTAATAACAATCTGTCCATGGTTTTGGTGATTTCGCCTTTTTGATTACGAAGAATGGAAATAATCAGAAAACTCAGGCCTGCTAAACCAATAATCACACCAATAATGATAAATATAACATTGACCATTTGCATGGAATTATCAAGTTGCCCGGATACACCTTTACCCAAGGATGAAAAAATGCTTTTGATTCTCGGAAATATAAAAAAGGCCATACCAATCATACCAACTATCGTAAAACCAAGCACCATAACCGGGTAGGTCAAGGCATTACCCAGTTTATCCTTCACCTTTTTTGAGTCTCGTAAATACTGGGTCAGACGGGGAAAAATATCCTCCAGTGAACCGATTTTTTCACCGATTTTCACCAAACCCCTGAACAATGGTGAAAAGCTCTTAGGATAGCGGCTCAATGCTTCATGAAAGGAATCACCCTTTTTGATTCGGTCGGTCAGCTCAAAGGTCAGCTCCCTAACCGGGCCCTTATTAAAAATCGTTCGGCTCACTTCAAGGGCGTCTTTAATCGACAACTTGGAATTCAATAAAAGAGCAAGGGTTTCAGTAAACTCCAGAACAGCGGCTTGAGAAAAACGGCGTCCCGATGTCCCGCCCCCTTCTTCAGAGGCATTCACTTCCTTGATTTTAATGGGAGAATAACCCTTTTGAGCCAATTCCAGTACCAACACATCTTCATTAGATGCTTCCTTGGTCATTTCCTTGGTTTTTCCTGTGTTATCCACATAACGGCAATGATAAATCGGCATTCTATCCTACAACATTCCTTTCGATTTCAGCCACAGTCGTAAAGCCTTCCAGAACTTTGTCAATTCCATCGGCGATCAGGGTTTTCATTCCCTTTTCCGCGACCAAATGGTTCTTGATATCAGAATCCTTGACTCCCCGAATTATCATTTCCTCAACATCAGAGTCTGAGGAAAAGAATTCAAAAATTCCAATACGTCCTTTGTATCCTGTATTATTACAAGCTTCACAGCCCTGACCTATATAAACACTGGCATTCTTGGGGGCTCCATACCGGGTTAGAATCAGTTTTTCCATGCTATCGGGTTTGACCTCTTTTTTGCATTCCTGGCAGATCTGTCTGACAAGACGCTGAGCCAATCCGCCGCGAAGCACGGCTGCAAGCAGATAGGGTTCAATCCCCATGTTTTTTAAGCGGGTAATAACTGAAACAGAATCATTTGTATGCAAGGTGGATAAAACAAGGTGCCCGGTTAATGCCGCGCGAATGGAGAGTTCTGCTGTTTCTGTATCACGGATTTCACCAACCATTACAATATTAGGGTCTTGTCGCAAAACTCGGCGTAAAATGGAATCAAAACCCAGACCTATCCGATCGTTGGTCTGAATTTGGTTAATACCTTTGGTCACGTATTCAATGGGATCTTCGATTGTGATGATTTTAACATCTTCGGTATTGATTTCCTGTAAAACAGCGCTGAGAGTTGTGGTTTTACCGCTACCTGTGGGGCCTGTTACCAGAATCAATCCATTAGGGGTTTTACATTTATTGCGAAAGGCCTCTAACTGCTCCTTTGACAATCCTGCTTCTGGCAATTTTATCAGGGTTTTCTTTTTGTTGAATAAACGGAGAACGATGGATTCTCCATTTGCCACTGGGATAATGGAAACACGAAGGTCGATTTCATCATCTCCCAGATGTACGGAAATTCTCCCGTCCTGGGGCAATCGTTTTTCCATGATATTCAGGTTGGCCATGATCTTAAGACGTGAAGCCACTGCCGCGAAGCGGTCGCGGTCGATTCGGGAGACAATTTTCAAATGACCATCAATACGGTAACGTACAATAACTTCATCTTCAAAGCCTTCAATATGAATATCCGAAGCACCCTTTCGAATCGCCTCTATCATTATGCTGTTAACCAAGTTAATAATAGGAGCATCGTTGGCCAGTTTGTCCAGAAGGATTTTTTCATCCTGCTCACCTTCAAGAGAACCGGCCCCTGCTTCGGCTGCTGAAAGTTTTTCGCTTAAATAGGCAGAAAACTCATTCCGGTCAAGGGCGCAGAAAATAATGCGTTTATTGGAGTGGAAATTTTTAAGGTTTTCAAGGAGTTCATAATTCTTGGTTTCAACAACCCCGATGAAAATCATGTCATCATCTTCTTTCAGACGAATGACCTTGTTGTTTTCTATATATTCAAGCGGATATTGTTCTTCCCCGTCAGGCAAAGGCTTAAAGTCGGACAGGGAAACCTGTACCATGGGTAATTCATGAAAAAAATCGTCTATGTCTGACACGGTTGATTAACTCCTAATTCTTGATAAATTTTAAATAAAGGTCCTTGATTCGTCTTTCACTGTCTGCCAGTTCAACAGGGCTTTTATCGATTTGCGGTAAAATGAATACCGAAAGCTTGGATTTGTTCATGGTTTCGGTTTTTCTGGCAAAAAGGATTTCGCCGATTATCGGGATATCACCTAAAAAGGGAATCTTTTGCACAGTAGAGGTGTTATTTTGACGCATCAGACCGCTGATTTCCAAGGGGGTACCGGACATGGTGCGTACCTTTTCATTAATTTCCTTGCTATAGGTTGAACCTGAACCGGTTAGTAAATCGCCGCTTCCTTCACTGGTAATGGAAATTGTCACATCCATGGTGATCATGCCATCGCCGGAGGTCCAGCCTTCAATTTTCAGCTTGAAACCCGTGTCAACAGAGGCCTTGGTTCCTTCGGTTTTTTCACCTGTTTCCGGATCTGTTTCAGTGGTGACGGTAAAAAAGGTCTCAACATCATTAAAGGCCACTTTTTCACCGGACAGACCGTGGAGCATGGTATCGGTAATGATACGAGCATTATTATTGGACATGGACCAGTTTAAATTATAGGCCCCTACAATACCCATAATACCTGGCACATCAAAATTTAAGGAAAATAATCCTCCCAGAGCACCACCCAGGGAGATCACATTGGTTTCAGGTGTCAACGTATCTCTATTTTTCAATGAAAAATTATAAACATTAGTGTCGGTTTGCTGCCAGTCCATACCCTCTCCTTCATTATGGGAGATCACGAAAATCTGATAACGGATCTGGGGAACCGGCTGGTCAAAAACAGCCAATTGCTTGTTGAACTCAGCCAGCTTCACCTTGTTTCCTTTGAAAAAAATCAGGGTCGGGTCAAGGGTCTGGACAATATCTTCTTTGGCCACCGAAGGTGGGAGCAGTTTGAGAAGGTCTTCGGCTTTGATATATTTTAAACGCACTTCAAAACTTCCCGGAGGACGGTCCAGCAAGGCAATATATTCATCAAGCATTTTTTTCTTTTCCTTTGTCATTTGCATCACAAAGGAATTGGTTTCATCAATTATAGTTGTTTTGATGAATTTAAAGCTTTCAGGTAAAAGTGATGAGATCTTTTTAGCATCAATAAAATTCAGATCAAAACGATAATTGATGTTTTCAAGATCCTCTTTGTCAACCTCGGCTATGAACTCCAGCAAAGGATCTATTTCGTCCATACTGCCATTAAGAATAACCGTATTGGCGGTTAAATCCATTCTGTAGAATTTACTAGAACCAGCCCCAATATCTGAAGGCATAATGCGCTGTAAATCCTGGGCTGTAATATATTTTAAGCTGATAATTTTATTGACCTTGAATTTTTTGATGATGTCCCGTTCCTGTACTTCGAAGAGATAATAGATACCATCGCGAATCACGTAATCAGCATTGCCCTTTTCACAAATTAGATTGAGCATTTGATGAAAACTCTTGTTATTAAAAATAAGCGGTTCATTTATCTGCTGCGCCCGGCTATAAAGCAATTGATACTCGGCACTTTCTTCCGCGAAGAGTTCCTGAACCAGGTCCTTGAACTGGACACGTGATTTATTGATGGAATAGGTTCCATTGGGATTTTTTCTGAGATTATCAAAAGGCAGCATAACATTGGTTGGATTATCCTGGGTTTTTACTTTTTCAGGATCCTGCTTGATATAATAGTAATCTCCCTCATCCAGAAGCTCATAGCCCTGGGCCTGACGAATCAAAATTTCCAGAACGCGTTTAGGTGCCAGATTCATTACATGAATGGTCGGTGACATAGTGGGAAGCTGATCATACAAAATGGCCTTTGCAATTGTTTCACTGATCTGATCTATTATAAAGCGAACCAGAACATCTTCAGCATCCACATTAATGGTCATGTCAGGATTTTGCTTCACCTGAATGCGGGAAACATAATAAATCCCGCCTTCCTCCTTGAAATACATGTTATGAGGATCAAGAAAACTCGCAAGACCTTCTTCAAAACTGATATTGGCAAAATGAAAACTTGCCTGACCATGAACTGTTTCATCAGGAATGATGGTTACTTCAACAGCATCAGCCAAGGCGAGTAAAATATCACTGATGGGGATGTTGTTAAAGGTCATAGCCGGAATCATTTTCTGGGACCAGATAAAGGGAGTAAGAGTCAGGACAATGATAATGAGTAATAATTTTCTAGCCATATAAAATCCTCGTCATAAAATCAGTAAAAAAGAAGGAAAAAACTCCCCCTATTATCATAAAGGGAGCAAAAGGTATGCCTTCGTTCTCCTTTAATTTCTTTTTAAATAACAAAATAGCACCGGCCATAGAACCAAGCAGAGATGCCAGTATCATGGAAAACAACCAGCCTTCAAAGCCCAAAAAAAGAGCTATAACCGCTGACAATTTTGCATCTCCCAAACCAATTTTTCCATGGGAAAAATACCACAACACAAAGATCAACAGAAAACCAATAAACATGTGCAGCAAAAAAAACAAAGAGCTGTCTTTGGAAATAAACCACCGAAAAACCAATAAGGTTACAGTGCATAAGATAAGATATATATCCGGGATTTGCTGTTCCTTAAGATCATGTATTATTATTGGGACTGAAAACAGCAAAAAAACCCCAAATGAAAGCCAATCAGCAAAGGTCTTTTCCATTTAATTTTTGAATATCCTGAAATTCTGTCTATTTATAAGGTTATTATGTATTTTCCTAATTGTCAAGTTATCTTATTTCCAATAGCAGGGCAATCGTGTTTAATGAATTATGTTTCAACCGCTTGTCATTCTGAGAAGGAACTACGGGCCGAGCAGTAAACGCGGAGCGTTTACTGCTCGGTGTCGTGAATCCTCATTGGGATTCACTTTATCCATGCGTCCTGAAAGAATCTCGCCTGGTTTGGGGCTTTTGTTTGTGAATATAATTGGTCTATGCCAAATGAGATTCTTCGCTTTGCTCAGAATGACGGCGGGTGATAACTCAGAATGACGGCGGGTGATAACTCAGAGTGACGGCGGGTGATAACTCAGAGTGACGGCGGGTGACAGCTCAGAGTGACAAAGCAACTATATAAATTATAATGCTATTGCCCTGTTTCCAATAGCACTTCCCGGCAGCTATGCTCATGACCTTAAAAATTCGATTCCATCTTAGTTTTTTTGCTATCCCCTGCCCCTTTGAATCTTGATTATCAGGTTAGCAAAACAAAGTCATCTTTTATAATTCGATAAAGACTAAAAAAAACCGGCATTTAACATGCCGGTTAATATGGTTTCGTTCAATCCTTTATTTCGCTCGTTTGTCAATTTTATCGCGATGCTCTTCGCACAAACGATAAGCTTTTTTAGTACGCGGGTTCTTTTTTGTTACCTTTGCGCCACAAACAACACACAAGCCTTGCTCGCGTCGTCGATGGTAAAGACGCGCAAAACGCTCAGAACCTGATGCACGGTATTTGCTAATCTGAATTCTCAGACCTTTAAACAAATATGTACCGATGGAAGATTCATCAGCTTCCTTTAAAAGATCTGTAACCTGTTCCAGTTTTTTAATTGTTACTTTTGTTGGTTCCATTACTTAATATCCCTCCTTTAAACAGACATTATATGCTACTCTTTACATTCTATAATTTTTAAAAAAAATTAACAAGAGTATAACAAAAATATTATGAAATATATCATAATTTTTTAATTTAGATTTTTGATGTTTTAATGATCCTCACATAAAGAATCGGCAAAAACCAAGAAAAATATAATCATATTTATCGTTTTTTTCTATTAGTCGGCGCTTTCGCCTGCAATGATGAAACATGAACTAAGTAAGTATTTAGGTATCGTTGAATACAACGATGGCGATACCATGATCAATCTCTGAAATAATGGTTTTTGAGTGAAAGGTGTTGGCTTCTTTTACAACAGCTTTTGTGCGTAAGCTATAACTCCATAATCGAAATATTCTATTACTTATTACAAATATAGGTGGCGAGAAATCATGAATACAATCAACAAAGAAAATGTTTAAACAACAAAATTGATATTGATAATTATCAGGTCTTGGTGTCACAGCATGAAAAAAGTATTTTTTATATTGAATATTAATTGAACGGAGAATTAGCGTCTCGCAACTTACTTTCAGTAAATAAATTAAGAGATTGTCTGAATTAACTATAAAACGCGGGCTCATATATTTCAAAGTTCGATTCACCTGATAGTTGGCAAAATCCTTATTTTAACGCTTGCTTCCATGTAAATCAGCCCTTTTTTTTGTGGCGGATCTGATTCGGAGCTATTGATATTTGGTTACCAGAAAATGGATTTAAAATTTACTAAGGAAAAAGGCATCTGCTGTGCAGGTGGTGGTTGACTCTGATTATTTTTTTCAACAATCCTCTTTTTTTTAATCTGCCAAAAGAGCCATCCAATGAATATCAATTTTTTTTGGTTTTAGCAATTATTTTTAAGGAAACTTCAACTATCTTTGGCAAGTCTGACACAGGTCAACAAAGTCAATATATTTTTTTAAAGCATAGGAAACAGAACATTTGTTAACCGGTATATTTATAAATGTTGAAGATAACCTTTTGATAGGCAAACACCATAGGCTTATTCCTCGCTCCTATGCTTGCCTCATAGTCGATCAGACTCGGCGCTTTGCTATCACCGGAAAAGTTTTTTTTCAGGAAAATATCCGGCAAAAAAAACTAGCTGCTGTCCTTAACGCTTTTGCTCTCGATTTCTTTGTTAGCTGTATAAATGAAATCGGATTCATGAAAATCAGTGCTGACACATAATGGATATGATCTACCGCATAAAGCACAACAGTTCTTAAATTAAAATTGTTGCGCTTGTCTAGCAAACTCATTTTTCAGCTTTTATCGCGTTAGGGATTGCAGCTAAAACCCCGCAGCAGGCTGGTGTTTTTAATCAGTTGCCATTGCATTGCTTTGGACAATCACAGCAGTGTTATACAGGTTCTGCGAGGAGTTGAAGCGTAAAGCCCGACCCCATGAAGCGAAGCGGAATGGGGAAACGCCCAAACAAGCCTTTGGCTAAACAAATACAAATTGTTTAGCAAGCCTAAAAGGAAAGTTAGTGTGAAAAAGGATTTCCTGCTTGTTATTCTTTTCTGTGTTTAGTACCAAACTGAAATAGATAGTCGATTTTTATGCTATTTTTAAACTTTGTTAATAGATAACATGATCTTAAATAAGTGATAACATAAAGGATATCTTGACCAAGACATGATCTTTAGGTAAATTATAAATCATGTTAAGTATTGTAACTCTAGGTGATGAATTATTACAGAAATCATCAAATTACGTTGAAGTTTTTGATAAAGAACTTTCAGATTATACAGACAAGATGTTTGAAGCCATGTTAAAATTCAAAGGAATTGGTTTGGCATCTGTGCAAGTTGGAAGATTAGACCGAATATTTGTTGTCCAAATTCCAAATGACGAACCCAGGGTTTTTATAAATCCTGAAATTATCGAAACCTCGGTTGAAGAAGACCATTACGAAGAGGGATGTCTTAGCATTCCTGGTGTGAATGCTGATGTCATTCGTCCTTATTATGTTAAAATTCAAGCCTATAATCTTAAAGGAAGGCCATTTAAACTTGAAGCCGAGGACCTTCTGGCAAGGGTTATCCAGCATGAACTGGATCATTTGAATGGTGTTCTTTTTATTGATCATGTTGACTCAGAGCTTAAAAATCGCTTGGTTACTGATTATCATCAACGCAAGGAGAAACTTGCTGAGTGAAAATAATTTTCGCCGGTACTCCTGAGTTTTCAGTACCATCATTTAAAGCGATTTGTGAAAAATTCGATGTAATAGCTGTGCTGACCGCGCCGGATAAACTGGCCGGCCGGGGGAAAAAAATTCAGCCTTCCCCAGTTAAAATCGCTGCAATGCACCTGGGAATCAGGGTTTTTCAGCCGGAAAAGCTCAATCAGGAATTCAGAGATGAACTCGCGCCTCTCAAACCGGATTTACTTGCCGTTGCGGCCTATAGTAAAATTTTCCGCAGGGAGTTTATCGATCTTTTCACCTTGGGCGGAATAAATCTTCATCCTTCTTTGCTGCCCCAATGGCGGGGCCCTGCTCCTATTCCCGCGGCCATACTCAGCGGCCAGAAGGAAAGCGGTATCACCATTCAGACTCTTGATTTACAAATGGACGCAGGTGATATTATTTTACAAAAAACATTTCCATTATATGGAAAAGAAACTACAACGGAATTAAGCAGTTTTTGCTCCCAGGAAGGAGCAAAAATGATGGCACAGGCTATCTTGCTTCTTGAACAAGGAAAAAGGGAGTTCAGAAAGCAAGATGAGGACAAAATTACCTATTGTCATTTGATTAACAAGCAGGATGGCCTTATCAACTGGTCCTTGGCTGCTTCTAAAATTGAAAGAATGATTCGCGCCTACTCTCCCTGGCCAAGAGCTTACACTTTTTGGAAGGAAAAATCCCTTGCATTAACAAAGGCGAATGTGATAAAAAGTGATTATTATAAAAATGCGGCTCCTGGTAAGGTTATTGATCTTGATCAAAAGGAAGGTATATTGATCGCAACTGGCGAGGGTATTTTAGCTGTCCAAATGCTCCAATTGCAGACAAAAAAAGAAATGGATTTCAAGGCTTTTTTGAATGGCAACAAGGATTTTTTAGGCAGTACTTTAGGAGAATAAAATGTTGGATATACTCGATAAAATCCGTGGAATATTTCCTGGCCCAAGAGACGACCAGGAAACACGTTATTTTAAAATTACAGTTTTTTTAATTGCCGGCGTGCTGGTAGTGGTTTCATTGATTACAGTTATTATTTTTTATGTAAATATTGAAGGTGAAGAACAAACCCTTGTGCCTAATGTGACATCAACACTGGATGATCAGATTGACTTATTGGAAGCCATACAAAAATTGCAGGAAAAAGGACTATACCCATCAATACAGGTCCGTAATTCATCACAATTCCCCCGAAATGCGATTATTGAGCAAAAGCCCAATCCAGGAACTGTAGTAAAAGCTGGCCGTCAGATACTGCTGACAGTTTCCCGTGGTTCTGTTATCGATCGTGTTGGAAACTATGTGGGCAAGAACTTCCAGGAAGTTAAACTCGAATTGGATTCACTTTTTTCATCAGGAGAAAAGGCCTTGCTCCAGATACAAACAGTTCAATATGAAGTTTCCGAAAAACCCTTTGGCGTGATTCTTCAACAAGAACCTCGCCCTGGCACAAATATTATCGAGAACCGGACAAGCTATTTAACCTTGATTGTGAGCAAAGGACAAGCGGATAACACCGTTATCGCGGAGGATTACACTGGTCATAATTATAAGTCTGTATTAACACGACTTGTTAGTCAAAATATTCCATTTATCGTGGAAATCTCAGAAATACAGAATGATTTTTTACCTGGACAGGTTGTCTCACAATTGCCAAATCCTAACACGGAAATTCTGACCAATACTTTTGTCCAACTTAAAATCAATAAGCCTGTAAAACTAGAAAATGGCAACCACTTCGGTATTTTTGAATACACCATGGAGCGCAAGGAAATTCCTGTTGATATAAAACTAAGCGCAAAAAACGATGACGGGACCAAGGAATTATTATCCATGCAACATCCAGGAGGAAAAATTACAATCCCCTATGAATTGCCTTCAGAGACAATTTTAAGTTTGTATATTTTTGACGAAAAGGTTACAGAAGAAATAATCACAATGGATGACAATTAATTCTTGATAAAAAATGATTTTTAATATAGTCTGTATACATATTGCGAGCGTCGTATAATGGTAATACCCAAGCTTCCCAAGCTTGTGCCGGGGGTCCGATTCCCCTCGCTCGCTTAACTTTAGAGCGTCCTGTTATCAAAACAGGGCGCTCTTTTTTTTTACAACTAGCGAGGGGAATCGGACGGGTCTGAGCTCCGAGCGCATAGTGAGGAAAAGCTGCCAGGGATGGCAGCGTCAGCGAGGACCCCGGCCTGGAAGAAGCAGACAGGAAGTCTGCGACTGGAAGGCTGATTTTCCTCGCTCGCTTAACCTTAGAGCGTTCTGTTATCAAAACAGGTCGATCTAAAGTTAAGCACGGATTATGAGCCGAGCATTAGAAGTCAAGTTTTTTTTATAATATTCAGATTTTTAATGCTAGCTACTTGCTGAGATTTTAATAATTGACTACTTTTTTACAATCAATGAAAATTGATATGATTTGAAATAAATAACACAGACATATTGTAAATTGAAAAAACTAATGAACTTGGACTATTTCCCCTTTACTCAAAATACAGGTGCCTTTAATATGGCTGCTGATGAATATTTGGTGATAAATAAACGTCCCAGCCTTAGACTTTATGGGTGGGGTCCCCCATGTTTAAGCCTAGGTTATCACCAGTCCAGCAGGGATATTGATCATGATGTTTTAAAATCAAATGGAATCGAAATCACACGACGACCTACAGGCGGAAAAGCGGTTCTTCACTGGATGGATTTGACATATTCGCTTATTGTACCTGAAGCATATTTTTCAGGCACAATCAAGCAAAGCTATGAAGAGATTGCCCTCATTTTACTGGATTTTTTCAAAACTCTTGGCTTAGAAGCGGAAATTTTTCGGCAATCGGTGCCGCGAAATTCTTCACCAATTTGTTTCGAAGCAGCCGGCTGGTTTGAAATAAGCGTGCACGGTAAAAAAATAATTGGAAATGCACAGGCTCGAAAACATGGCATGGTTCTTCAACAAGGCACAATCCCTTATGAAGTAAACTATGAATTGATGAGAAAAGCATTCAGAATTAAGGAACTTTCTTCTGCGACCCTGGCATTAAGGGATTTATCAAGCACAGATCAAAAGCCCGAAAAAGGAGCTCAAATTTTCCATGAATGTATTAAAAACTATTTCGATTTGAAAGAAAAAAAATGGGAAGCTGAAGAATTGGATGCAATCGAGGATATTATTAAAAAAAAATATGCTTTGGATGATTGGATTTTCCATAAATAAATTTTATTAAAATAGGTGAATTTTTATTAAGAAAAATGCTTTTTTAGTGAAATGCCTCTTGCTTCAATCGGTGATATGTCCTAATCTGAAGTGTGATTTTTTATTGGACCACTTGACAATCACGCTTAGAAAGGTGTATTTCTTAGGGCATAATAAAAAAGAAAAAATTTTATCGATGGATAAAAATCAGATTAGAAAAAAAAGATTGATCAGAAGTAGGAACCAAATCTCAAACAACCTTACTCTTCTATTCAAACTCAGCAATCCTGATAAAAGGAACACTTTTTTAGCATATTTATTGTTTTTATGAATAAAGCTTGATATATATGGATTAGAACCCTATTCTATAACTATGGAGGAATATAATGGATCAACAACTAAGGAATTTCCAGGAATTATTTGATTTTATAAAAAAGGTGGGCAACAAATTTAAATTGGTGGTGTGTCAAGCCAACGATCCTCATGTTTTAACAGCAGTTGAATATGTGCGAAAAGAAGGCTTAATTGAACCAATATTGGTTGGTTTCCGCGATGAAATCGAGGAAGCCGCAGCCAGTATCAATATAAATCTGCAAAATTATACTATAGAGCATACCCTTAAAAAGTCCAATATCGCCAGAAATGCTGTTCAGCTGGTGGCCAGAGGTGAAGCAGATATTTTAATGAAAGGAAATATTCAAACAGGTGAAATCCTCCGTGAGGTGCTGATTAAGGACAATAACCTGAACATCGGTCGAATTCTCTCAACTATTGTTGTTTTCAAGCATCCTCGTTTTGATAAACTTTTGTACCTGAGCCATGCGGCCTTGAACATTGTTCCTGATCTAAAACAAAAACAGGATATTGTTCAAAACGTTATTAATTTTGTGAAAAACATGGGTAACCAAAAACCCATATGCGCTATATTGAGTCCTGTTGAAACAGTAAATCCTTCAATTCCGGAAACCATGGATGCCGCTTGTTTATCAAAAATGGCTGAACGCGGCACAATTAAGGGAGGCAAAGTTGAAGGGCCCTTGGCTTTGGATAATGCCTTATTCCTTGAAGCAGCTGAACGCAAAGGAATCCGATCGCCCTACGCAGGCCAGGCAGATATTCTCGTTGCCCAGGATTTAGCTTCAGCAGATGTGCTTTATAAATCCCTCACCTTTTTGGGTGATGCTGATGCAGGTTGTATTCTTATCGGCGCTCGAGTTCCAATTGTTATCACTTCACGGGCCGATTCGGTCAAAACCATGATCAATTCCATTGTTCTGGGTATTTATTCGTCTTATCGATAGTTAAATATAGGGGCAAATCTAAATCATCTTTTTGAATCATTCTATGAACAATTATTTCAGGCTATAATAATTGTTTATAGATGAAAAAGATAATCTCTATTTGTTAAGCAACCAGCTTCGGCCGTGTTAAAAGCGTTAGGGATTGGAGCCATGCTGTACCATTTTTTCAAAAATGGTACAGCAAAGCGTTTCGCTCTGGATAATTTCCAGAGCGAAACCTTCGAAGCGACAACGAAGTGGGGGGCTTAGTCACAAATCTCCGATTTGTTGCTCGGTGACGTGAATCCTCATTGGGATTTACTGTATGGCGTGAATGCTCATTGGCATTCACTGTATCCATGCAACCATAAACAATCTAACCTGTCTCATGAAGCATCTCGTAATTTCATACATGTAAACACTTTATTAGTGAATCAACATGATTATAGCCAAATGAGATTCTTCGCTTTGCTCAGAATGACGGCGGGTGGCAGATCAAAGTGACGGCGGGTGGCAGATCGGGATGACGGCGGGTGCTAGCTCAAAGTGACAAAACAACTATATAGATTATAATGCGATTGCCCTGACTCTATAGCCTAACACGAGGCACGATTCACTCTCAAGGCTTTAACAAAAGGGGAGTTTTTCCTAAAATCATGAAAATTGAGGGTAAATTATCTTATAACTCTATAATACAATATCAATTTACAGCTATATTTTAATGACAAATTGCCAATGACAAAATTTTTGGGTTTAGCTTTCTCGTTTTTTTATCTCAACTATTGATTTTTCGCGACAAGAGATCAAAATCAACATAGCGAGAAATCATAGCTTTTACTTTATCAATCTTTTTTCTGTCCTCACGCCCCAATTTAACAGACAAGTTTGAAAGAATAGAGGCTATGTCGTATAAGCCCTTTTTCGTTGAATATACTGGAATCATTTTTTCAGCAAGGAGCTCAAGGGTCTTGTAATTCAAGCTTTGAGATTTGGTGCAAAGCAATATGGCTTGACCACTCATCTCGCTTAATTCCTTAAGATGATGATGAATCCAGGCTTCATCCCGAGAACTCAGCAAAATAAGGCAATTTTTGTCTTTAAAGGAACCAGGCTCATCTTCAATTGGAATACAAATGGTTTCTATTGTGAGTGAATCATCGGGATTTTCTGAAAAATTCAGCAAATCAAGATCCAGGGCTTTTTTTATATGACGCATTTTTGGTAATTCAAGAAACGATTCGTAGGGAATCACTCCCAAAACATCAATTCCCTGATTTTTAAAACCTAAACGAGCATAATGGCTAATATCATCGTATTTTTCTTTATCCACCTTGTTCACAATCACACCGATTACATCGATAGAATGATCACGAAACACAGCAGTATTCAGCGCCACTTCATCGATGGGCTTCCCAATACCAGCGCAGGTGACAATAATCACCTTGGCCTTCAAAAGAC
Organism: Spirochaetales bacterium; assembly: GCA_016937215.1. Taxonomy (GTDB): domain Bacteria; phylum Spirochaetota; class Spirochaetia; order SZUA-6; family JAFGRV01; genus JAFGWI01. The sequence continues at coordinate 30,766 of JAFGWI010000089.1, forward strand.
CAGCAACAGCCGCGTTGGACAATCCAAAGACAGATCCCACACCGGCATGGCCTGTCCCTTCAATAATCATCACGTCCTTGTCTCTTGAAGTCTCTTCAAAGGCCTTTACAATATTTCCGGCTAAATCGTAATTTTTGTTTTGCCCCTTATCTAAAAAATCCCTGGTAAAGCCTTTTGGAACAGCAACAGGGCTCATATGAGCAAATTGCTGTTCAAGTTTAAACTCCCCCATCATCAAGGCTGCATCCTTGTCTATGGCCTGGTTATTAATCAACATGACCTGTTGACCCACTGGCTTTATATAACCAATTTTTGAAGCCTGATTATGAAACAAATGAAGAAGACCAAGAGTACAAAAGGTTTTACCGTCGTTTTGTCGTGTCGCCGCCACATAAATTCTATTTAATTTGCTATACATCAAATAAAAAATACCACTTTATGGAAAAAAAACCAATCTCTGCTATGAAATTTTCGATGGTTCTTTAGCTAATTCACAAGGCGCGAGTCAGAGCCTCAGGGATAGGAGGCATGCTTTAGCATTTTTTACCCTGTTATTTCCAGTTAGGCTGAATGTGTAATGGTGAATGCCGATGAGCAGTTAGGTTAGCGAGCAATAAATATGAAGTATTGTATTTGTTTAGCTTATATGCTTTCTGGACGTTACCCGCCTCCGGCAGGTCGGGCTATCCGGCACTTCGCTATCGCTCCGAAGGTTTTCTGCCGGAAATTATCCGGCAGAAAACGCTTTGGCACGCGATTTTTGAAAAAATCGCGTGCCATGCCTTCTATCCCTAACGCGTTAATAGCCGAATTGTGAGTTAGCCTAAACAAGTACGAAGTATTTATGACAAGAGGCCGAATAGCCCGGCCTCTGGAATAAAATGAAGACAAGTAAGGCCCAAAATACACAGGATAAAAACAAAAATAATTAAGGTTGTTTGCGTGTATAAATCAAATCCAAACCCTGATTGATTTCCGTAATGGTTAGAATTTCATCAGCCATGCCATCCTGCCCTCTTCCGGCCCAATAATATCGACCATTTTGAGGTACTGAAAATGTCTGGTTTTTTATTGGATAGGCATTCAAGCCGTCAGCATCATATTCATCACCACCAATTAGCCTATAAAGTTCATTAGAACCAATAAGAGTCCAGGCAGCATCATCATCAGCCCACCCGGAAAAACTAATTGTTCCAGGAATCATAAAAAATTCCTTTCGCACATACCAGCGTGAATGATCAAAGCCATCGGCATAATCCTGGGAAATATTGACCTTGCTCCAAGCAGAAATGTCGATCACGAAATCCATGAGCCCAGATTCAAAACCAGAGACGCGTCCGCCAATCGGGCCAGAATAAAGCCAGTCCTTGACCAATTCATCAAAGGATACAGGATCAAAAACATCGGGAAGAGAACTCAGAGGATTTTCAAGTTGATTGTCGATGCTCAGGAAAACTGAAGCTGTATTTGCGTGGGGAACTCTGACCCAAACCAATGAAACACTGTTTTTAAACCATTTCTCTATCCAGAAGCTCAACGGCTTTCCCTCAGCATCGGTGATTTTCAGGTTTTTCCCTTTTTCATCCAGGCCCTGGTACGAAAAATTGGAAGGCGTCAAAGTCAATAAAACTTGAAAATCATCAACAGGTGTGGGAGGATTTATAGGAAAAGATAGATTTTTTCCATTTGCCAAGGATAAACTGTGACAGGACGAAAAGAAAAACGAGAATAACGCTAAATAAATCGTGAGCCTTTTAATCAAGATGTCCTCCTTCTGTGTCAAAAACACGGGTTTTGACGATTGATGCATGTTGCTCATGAAAGAAATATAATGATTTCTGAAAACTTAACAACTATTCGGTGTTTTCTATATTCCTTGCTTTCAAAAAAATCCAGATTTCATATGATAACCCTAGTCTCATCGGCAAAAACTTTTAAAAATCCAATTTCCTATAATTTAAACTCATCAATCAAACGTGAATAGTTAGAAAGGGCTTCTTCATTTTTTGCCAAGGATTGGTCCACATTTTTCGCGTTCTCGATTATCTGATGACTCAGATTATTCTGATTCTGGATAATTGCAAGAACCTCCTCTGTGACCCCGACGAGCTCTTTCATGGCAAGGATAACCTCTTCATTTGCCTGCTTTTCATGATCAGTAAATTTTCGAATCAAATTATTGGAATCAACCAGTTCCGCGGTGGAATTGAGAATATTTTGTGTAGCCAAATTCTGCTCACCCATGGCAAAACTGATTTCCCGGATCAAATGGGAGGTCTGCTTTACATCATCAACAATTTTACCCAGTGAATCACCAGCGAGAATGGACAAATCAACGCTCTTTTTAATGCTTTTTCCCATTTCCTGAATTTGCGTAATTATTTCCTTGGCGCTTGTTCCACTGTCTTCAGCCAGTTTCCGTATTTCATCGGCAACTACGGCAAAACCCTTTCCATAGTCACCCGCGTGGGCTGCTTCAATGGCTGCGTTCATCGCGAGCATATCTGTTTGTTCGGCGATATTTGTGATCACCGTAATTATTTCCTCAACCTTGTTAGACAATGTTTCAACCAAAGTAATCGATTCGACCGAGTCTTCAACAGCCTGGTTACCAGCCTGGGCAGCCTTGTTTAATTCCTTTGCAAGATTATCGGCCATTGTTGAAGAATTGGTCACACTGGAAATATTGGAGGCTACTTCCTCAACAACCGTCGAGGTGGCTTGCATATTTTTGGATTGATTCTCCACATTCTCAGCTACCCCTTTAAAAGAATCAATAATATTGACCAGTTTTTCATTGGACTCACTCACCAGACTCGCCTGACGCTGAACAATACCATTAACTTCATTAAGTGAAGATGACATTTCTGTCATAACCCTCACTGAATTTTTGCTGTTTCCCTGCATAACTGAACCAGATGACTGGACCTCTTTGAAAAGAGTCCTGATTTCCAGAAACATGCTGCGGATGTTTTCTATAAATTCATTCATCAGCATGGCCATTTCTCCCACTTCATCAAAATAAATGAGATTGAGCTTGCTGGTTAAATCCTTTTCTCCCCTTAAAATATCTTGAACCTTATCTCGCAGCACATGAAGCTGTCCCACCTGTTCTTTACTGTAAAAAAACCACATTCCTATACTCAAGGCAAAAAGTAAAACACCGTAAACAACAACGAATTCCATGAAATTACCACGAGAATAAAAAAGCCTTTCAAGAACCTCCACCTTTTCTTCGGCAAGCAAAGTGGGTTTTTCCAATAAACTCTGGAGTTCAACATTTTTAAGATATTCATGATAACCAGTAAAAATAGTGAACACAAAGGAAACCAAATAAACACTAAGAACCAATACCAATGATTTGGTTCGTAATTTTAGATCATTTTCTTTACGCTCTTTATGAATATGTGTCATTTTAAGTAAAAGTTTGTCTTTTGCTATCACAATATTTGAGACAAAAACCGCGAAAATTCCTGTCACAAAACCCATGGATGTACAGATGGCCACATTTTTAAGATGATCCAGAAAGGTTTGAACAGATATTTCCTTTCCAGACATAAAATAACCCAAATTAGGCCCCAGAAAAAAGCCGATAATATTCGAAAAAATGAGAACCTTTGTCAGATTCAAGGAAACACGCCTGGCCTTGAAATAAAGTTCATCATCAACCGGTTCATTGCTCTTTATTAAATTCAAACACTGTTGAAAGGGCTTTAAAATAAAGAAAATGATGGTTAGTAAAACAGAGGCCATTAAGGGCGCCACTTTCAGCATCAGGAAAAAAGTTTGATTAAAGGACTTGAGATTATAACCAAGGGTCCATTTTAGCGAGTAGGCATAAATCAACAACCCTGCAATGGCAATTACACCATTAACAAGAACGACTTTAAAACGGGCATTCTCCAAAAATTTTTTCATTTTAATAATCCGGCTCCTTTAAAAATCCAATTCATCTGTAAAAACCATGATAGCTTATCAATTAATAAGCTTAATAGCTGACCAACCAAGATTCAAGCTAAAGTTCAAGATTTATACAAAAAAAGAAACAAGAAATTGACAAAAATAGCATTATTTTTTTATCACTAGCAAAAATTTGATATGGGATTTTAAATGGCGTTGCCTGCTTCCATTACATTTCAGCAGGCCCGGGCTATCCGTTGCTCCAGCTGTCGCTTCCGAAGGTTATTACGCGGAAATTATCCGCGTAATAACGCTTTGCGGGCCAGGTTTTGAAAAACCCGGCCCGCACAACTCCTATCCCTAACGCGAAAGCTCGCCAAGGACAGGACCCGGGAAAACATAGTCCGGGTCTTTCTTAAAAACCGGCCATAGGAGCAGCCTGAAAACTAAAGAAAAACCCGGAAAAAAACTGAATCAGCAGGTCAAGTCCGTCAGAATACCAACATAAAATTGCGCGATGAGCATGGCATCGATTATATTTATGGACAGATCACAATTAACATCAGCTGCTTCAGCAAGAAAACCAGCCACCTCAATTCCCACGTAAACCTGGGCCGTTAGCAAGGCGTCAATAATATTCACACTATCATCGCCATTTACATCACCCCTTTTGTTCTGAGGATTCACAGTTGGTGTAGGCTCCTCTCCCCCGGGAGTTACTCCGGAAGGATCAGTGCCCCATACCTGAAAATCATTCAAATACAAAGTGATTTTATCATTACTTATATAGGCACTCGCCGAAGCCTTAAAACTAGGGTCATTACTTTGGTCATAATCAGACCAGTCCGCATTGGATATGCGAAACTGAATTTCACCGCTTTGCCCTGCCGCGCTCACCATACCTGCCTCCGCGGTAAAGGAAAGCTCTATATAGCCCTCTTCAAAACGATTAATCACATTATTTTTACCCATGGCCGCGAAATCCATGGTAAAAATCTGGTCTGACGAACTTTCCCCGGTATAATAGTAACGTACTCTGATGTCTTCCAATGAAGCCCCTTTACCGCCAGTGTTTTTAATCATGATCGAAGGATTTATTACGGAAGAATGATTATCCAGATTTTCACTTCGATAAAGAACTGATAAATCAGCTTTGGGTTCGGGCGTTAGATAGGGAGTTCCATTGCCAGGAGTTGCTCCGCCTATTTCAGGCTCACTGCCAAAAACCAGTTGACCGTCCATATACACAGGAATATTTTTAGCCAGACTATAGTCCTCATCGCCTATGCCAGTACGACTGAAATCATTATCAGGGTCCCAATGGAATTTATAATCATCGCCATATTGGGCTACCAGGGCAAATTGGTAATCCCTGTCGCCGTATACAGAAAGGCCCGACCAGTCGAATTCCACATAATAAATATTGTTTTCATTATCCCAAACCAAAGGACCCCGGGCCTCAACCGGCCCGTCATAGGAATACTTGTTCTCATCATACATGATTTCCAGAGATACATTATCAATGCTTTGGCCTGCGCTGATTAGTTCAGTGATATCAAAATAATAGCGGCATTTCAAACCATATTCATAGGCCGGAGGATGAATCGATTCATTATGCATTTTGATAGTGACCTGAGTCCTTTCATTGCTTTCCTGGCCTATTACCGCTTCGGTATAATAGGCATCAATCTCCGGTTCGGGTGGCGGAAAATCAGCTAGTGGTTTATGCCCCTGGGCCTTTCCAATAAATTTGTAAAGCCCGGCCAAAGCGCCCACAAAACCCGCGTTATAATCGATAGCCACCTCGTTATAAACATAGTCGGTTGTGGCATCAAGATGATAATCATCGCCATCTGGGCCGCCGACCAGAGCGCCCCAGAGAGTATGACGGTGCTCTTCAGGCACATTCATGGAATTGGTTTTGGAACCATGGGCTGCCCTGTGATGGGGATGCTGCACATGCTTCTCGCCATAACCGACAATATAGGATAAATTGTTTTTGTTCTTGCCCATAAGATATTCCATTTGCCCCTGGGCCCAGGATACAAAGTCAGGACGATTTTTATGCTTGTGATAAATGAGAGCGCATAACTGAGCGGCTGTATTGTAACGGGCAGAACCCCAGGTATTGATCATGGCATAGCCCTGGGGCGTCAATTTCATATATGTGCCGTCCTGTGGATCAGCATGGGGCACAGACCCTCCTGACCAGTATTCAATGTTCCAGGCAGCAAAATAGTCAAAAAGCTCATTTTCAGGAAAAAGACTGGCCAGTTTTACAAAGGTCCCGCCCCAGACAACATCCCAGCAATGAACCCAGATATTCTGCCAGGTATTGGTCTGAGAATTGATGATTCGGGACATATAACCCGTGTAAAGATGGTTATCATCAACAGAGGTGATATCATCGATATAATCCATATTACCAGTGGCTTCATAAAGCCAAACAGCAGCCCAGGACAATTCATCATGATCATAGGCAGAGCCATAATATCCACCGGAGTCACCCAAACCGCGGTATTTAACAGCAAAATCATAAAGGGCCATGGCATTGTCCAGACAATCCTGAGCATAAGCCGGGTCAATTTCCTTATAATTGAAATACATGGTCGCCAAGGCAGCTGCCCCGCCGGCAGCCTGGTCACTACCCGGGCTTTCAGGAGCAGCAAAAAGCGCGGGACGAGGAAAGTCCGATGCTTTTTGAAGTTCCGGGGGCCCCCAGTAACTATGATCAATGTCACCGTTTCCTACCTGAAAACAATAAGCAATAACCTCACCGGATTCATTTCTGAACACAGACTTGAGCAAATAATCGGTACCCCACTTTAACAAATCGAGCATATGCTCATATTCGCCAATTTCCACGAAGGAATCTTTGAATTCATGCAAAGACCATCCCAAGGTTGATAAGGTATAGTGCTGAGGCAAACCGAATTTTACATGGTCACCGGCATCATGGAAGCCTTTGCTTAAGTCGACTGTTCCATCACCCTCAGGGTCGAAAATATTTATATTAGCATCGATAAATTCCTGGGACAAAACCAAACCATTACCTTTTCTGTCAACCGAAACCACAGGAATGCGTGTGTCATCAATCTCAGAATCACCTCGCCAATCCAGAAGGCCGCCGGTAATACCAGGCCCCGACTTTTCAGCATCATAAAAATAAAGCGACTTTTGAAGGGCCTCGGCATAATTAAAATAATCCAGGCCCAATAGGCTGGTAGAAATCAATAACAAAAAAGCAGCGACGGTGAAGCATTTTTCCGGGTATCTTTTTTTTTGCATATAACTTTTTCCTCCTCAAAGAAATGTGGGTAAAGCTTGCCATTATGTTTAGCCATGAAATAAACAAATATCGGGTAATTAACAAAACATGCCTTTGCCACTCAACTCAATTTTTTTTTTGACTATTTTATATGACACCAAAGCCTCTGATATGACAATCAGAGAAGCTGCTGAAAATTGATACAGCTTTTCAGCCTATGAAAAGTTTAAAACAGGACCATAGACCATCTATTTTTTTAACATATCCAGTGCGATTTCTGTTATTTTGCGAAAATCAGCTTTGCCGCTACCCATTTTGGGAAATTCCTCGAGCACAAGAAATCGAAAGGGCACAGCCAGGGCTGGAAGCTCCTTTAAAAGCTGGGCCTTCAGCTTATCTTCATCAATGGGGCCAGATACAACAGCTGCAATTTTGGCACCCTTTAGGGAATCTGGAACCTCCACCGCGCAAAAATCCATATTTTCCGGTAGAAATTTCTCCAGAACCGACTCGGTCCGAACCAGAGAAACCAATTCTCCGCCTATTTTGATAAAGCGTTTCAAGCGACCGCGATGCCAGAGAAAACCAGCCTCATCGATTACACCAATGTCGCCAGTATCATACCACCCATCAATAAAGGCTTTATCATTGGCTTCAGGGTCTTCCCAATAACCCTTCATGACCGATTCGCCTTGAACCAGAATTTTCCCCTCCTCGCCTGGAGGTAGTTCCTTATTATCATCGATTCCTGCAATCTTTACCTTTACATGCGTAAAAGGAAGACCAATGCTTCCAGGCTTGTTATTTCCAGGCCTGTTGGCTGAAATTACAGGACTTGTTTCAGTTGTTCCATAACCTTCGAGCAATTCTATTCCATGTTTTTCCATGTACTGTTTTCTCAACCAATGTGGGACCTTGTCAGCACCCGGCACAACCAGTCGTAAAGAGGAGAAATCACCTGGCTGGGATACCCGCACATAGGCGCCAAAAAAAATAGGAGTAGCCGCAGCCATGGTGGGCTTGTACTCCTTTATGATTTTTGCCACTGTTTTGTATTCAAGAGGATTTCCATAGGTAATAGCCGTCATACCCAGGAGAAGAGGCAACCAGAATTGGGTCATAAAGCCAAAGACATGGAAAAGAGGCAAAATGCAAAGAATACTATCCTCCTCTGTGAGGCCAAAAGCTTCCTTAGCATCAAGGTAATTGATAAAAATATTATTATGAGTCAGGGGAACAGCCTTGGGGTCTTTTTCACTCCCTGAAGTAAAAAGAATTACTGAAATATCATTTTCAGTAACCCGCGGAAGAGAGTTGATCAAGGCTTCAGCCGAGTTTTTGACCTTTATAGCTGCCCTAATTTTGGCAAAAATTGAAATCTCCTTCATTATATCCTCAAGACAAACCATCGAAGGAAGTAAAGGACAATTGATTTTTTCCAATAGGGCCCGGGAGGTAATGATGGTCGACATACGACATTTTTTAAGGGCAAAGTGACAGTTTTCTTCCGCTCCGGTTGAGTAATTAATCATCACCGGAACCTTGGCATTCATAAGAATACCCAAAACAGCCAGCATGGCTCCGGCAGAATTCGGCACCATTACACCAACATATTTTTCGGGTATAGATTTAAATTTGTTTTTCAATAATAAAGCAGCCAGTAAAGCCTTTTCAAAGGTCACATCACTATTGCGGGAACGGTCATGTATGGCCATTTTTTTGGGGTATTTTTTGGCTGTTTTAATAAATTCATAATGTAGTACCATTTTATAATCCTTTTCTTTTATTTAACAATATCCAAATTTTATAAAGTTGATCATATTAGTCAAGAATAAACACTGTAATACATAGTTAATTATATGAATAAATTATATATCTTTCTCATAAAAAAATCATTTTTTTGATAGAAAATCACAAAATATGGTAATTATCAAAGAATATTGTCATATCTTGATCGTGCTTGATAAAATTTACCAAAACACCCCTCAGTATTTTAATAAATAATTTCCAGGATAGGCCTAAAAACCAATAAAAATGGATTTTTAAACTTAAAAACGCCTAATACCTTGAAAGACATCTAAGTATGATGCGTATCTGACAGTTTAACTTTATCGACACTTTTTTTAATGTCAGAAGTTAGGTTGAAAAATCAAATATAAAGGAATACTCATCACTGAGCAATAAATGGTACAACTTCAATGTGTAAAAAACAACTATGATTCAGAAAAAATGTAACCAAGTTCAAAGATATTGATTTATTTTTAAATATAAAGTAATCTTTAAATTAAATTTGACTTGAATGGAGTCCTTGATGAAGTTTAAATACCTGTTTTTTTTAGTCAGTTTAGCATGTGTGTATAGTTTTTTCAGCTGTGATAATAGAAAAGATTATGATATACAATTTGAAAAAGAGGTTTATGATTTTGGTCAGCTTAATGAAAATACCAGGACAACCCTTGTTTTCCGCTATAAAAATACAGGTAAGAATAATTTGGAAGTCGAATTGATACGAGCCACCTGCGGTTGTACTGAGATGAAAGAATATGACAGAGTGGTCAAACCTGGAAAATGGGGTGAAATGCCGGTGGATTTTAACACAGAAGCGATGACAGGTCAGGTATTACGCTCGGTTTATATCAAAACCAATGTTCCTGGCCGGGAAGATATTCGCCTGGATATAACAGGTGATGTTTTTAACCCTGTTACCGTAAGCCCCCAAAGTAACTGGCTTGGAAATGTGAAAAAAGACACAACAGAATTAACAGCCAATTATGTGTTTTCCAGCAACATCAATATGCCCGTTGTATTTGACCGTATAGAAATGAGCAAAGATAATGTGACTTATTCTCTGGATAAAAACGAGGATGAAACTGTTGTCACTCTTAAATTAACAATCAAACCACCCTTTGGAGAAGAACAAAATCAAAGCGGCAGTTTCTATGTGAAACTGGGTGGTGGTTTTACACGGGAGTATCATCTCGGTTATTCCTATATAATAGAAACACCCATTCAGGTTAACCCAGAGATTGTGGAACTGAATATGGAATCCCTTGCAAAAGAAAGCTACGAGCGTCGAATCAACATAAAAAGTAATATTGAAGCTCCCATTGATATTTTTGATTTAAAATTTGACGGAGAAAATGTAAAATATTCAATCGAAGCATTATTAAAAGACAAATTTTATCAAATACCCCTTATCTTTCCAGAGGGATACCTCTTTCCAGCAAACAAGGAAAATCTGACATTAAGCTTCAGGGTCAAAAATGATCCTGATAATAAACTCTATAAAATAGTGATAAAACCATACAAAAAATAAGCGGGAATATCTCAAGCGTCCAAATTCTCATTTGCCCTTCATTTTTTAAACATAGCAAGGCGAGTATTGAAGGCTGTCGCGCGACTGAAAAAGTGACTGTTTCAAAGGCTATTTATTAAGGTTAAAGTTGTTACAGCACAAGATATAACCCAAGAGTTTCACGACCGAACATCTATGCCAAGCTTCGTGACCAGCGAAAACACCTCCCCTGTTCCAAAGGATTTTTGCGGTAAATTCCGTTTAACAGAATAAAAAAACCTTTCCATCTATGTAAGGAATACCAGACAATTACAACCTATAGCATATAAGCTATATAGCTGATATAAAAATTGGATTTTTATATCCAGAGCAATCACCAAACAGTAAAAAACTTTGAGCGATGAGGTAAGATGAATTTCTATTAATTCCAAGTCTTTAATCATTTTATTAAAAATCTTTATGAAAATTTAGGTGTTTCACCTATGAGCTTACAGTCAAAAATCCTATTTACTTCATCGTAATATTAGTTATAATGAAGTCAAGTGAACATAAACGTAAGAGAGGAGTATTTCAAAAATGAAAAAACAAAATGTTGTAAGAAAAGGGCTTCTGCGAAGCGCATTGGTTCTATTTCTATTACTTGCAACGGCTAGCCTTTTTGGCCAGACAATAGGTGACGTAACAATGGACGGTCAAGTCAATATTGTTGACGCGTTACAAATCGCGCGAGCATATGTTGGTCTTGATCCAACACCTTATAACGAGGCCTATGCTGACACCAACTGTGACGGCACGGTAAACATCGTTGACGCCTTACAGGTAGCGCGTTTCTATGTTGGGTCTATTGACGAATTATGCGGTTCAACTGAAACCGAAACACCAACACAAACCGTAACACCTACCCCGACTACAACACCTACTGCAGGAACAGCTGAACCACGTGTTGACAATCCCTATGTAGGCGGAACACTTTATGTTGACCAAGTGTGGTCAGAAAAAGCCAGAAATGACGGCGGCGCAGCTATCGCTGATATTGGAACATTTTTATGGATGGACCGAATCGGAGCCATTACAGATGGTATCGGATTAAGAGGACACCTTGACGCAGCTATTCAGCAGGGCGCGAATGTTTTCCAGGTTGTTATTTACGACCTTCCAAACCGAGACTGCTTTGCCTTGGCTTCAAACGGTGAACTTCGAATTTCCGAAGGCGGTATGCAGAGATATCAAACAGAATATATCGATCCTATCGTAGAAATTTTGGGTGACGCCAATTATCGATCACTTCGAATCGTATGTGTCATCGAACCCGATTCTTTACCCAACCTGGTAACAAACCTCGACGACCCGGATTGTGCTGAAGCCAACGGAGCTGGCGGTTATGTTGAAGGAATTCAATACGCCCTTGACCAGCTTGGAACATTACCAAATACCTACTGTTATGTTGACTACGGTCATAGCGGATGGTTGGGCTGGCCTGATAACTATAGTCAAGCATTGCAGGTTATCGGCAATGCCATTAAAGGGGCCTCAAAAGGCGTTAACAGTGTTGCAGGTCTTGTAACTTGTACTGCCAACTACACACCAACTGAAGAACCTTATTTAAAGAACGTAAGTACTGAAGTCATAAGACAATCATCATTCTACGAATGGAACACCTATGTTTCCGAACTCCCCTTTGCACAGGCTGTACGACAATCATTTATTCAAAATGGTTTTCCAAGCACCTTCGGTATGCTCATCGACACATCACGAAACGGATGGGGCGGACCTGACAGACCAACCAGAGCCGTTACTTCAGGCAGCAATGATCAAATTGTAGATGGAAGCCGAATTGACCGACGAACTCACCGCGGTAACTGGTGTAACCAGAAAGGCGGTATCGGTGAACGACCAAAAGCCGCTCCTGCTACAGGTATCGATGCTTATGTTTGGGTTAAACCTCCGGGAGAATCTGACGGTGTTAGTACCGCAGACTTTGAACCAGATCCAAACGATCCAGCAAAACAGTTTGATCCAAACTGCGATCCTAACGGACAAAGCAGCTATGGAGACGGTGTACTCACAGGCGCTGTTGAAGCACCTCATGCCGGTCGATGGAATACATTACACTTCCAGATGTTAATGGATAATGCTTATCCGCCACTGTAAGAACTGAATTCTTAATAAAAATTATACGGGCCTTCCTGATATCAGGAAGGCCCTTTTTTTATTTGTCCTATTTAATTTTATTTTTGAAGGCGCCTCATGGTTCAGGTTTCTTTTGTTCAGTAAAAGAAACTCTCCGCTACCCCCGCGTTAGGGATTGAAGCGGAAACCCCGGAGCAATGGATTTGAAATCTGGTGGCTGTTTAAAGCAAAGAGTCATTTTGGATCTCATGATATTTTGCGAGGAGTTGCAGCGGAAAGCCCGGCCTGCCCTGCCCCTGGGCGGCAGGCAACGCCCAAAAAATAAAGAATTTTAAGGCTTTCAAAAATTCCCTATTTTGATTAAATTAAAGCAAGCAATCACGCGATAGCGCCAAGGAGGACAGAATGCCGGAATGCAGGGAAAATGGATGGAAAAAAGAAGACCTCAGCCAGATTATTGCCAAGCTTGAGGACTCATACAATAGTCACAAAGGAATTAATCATGTGGACGGGTTGAACATTCCTACTTCCGAATCGATTCATGAAATTATCAAGGATTTATTTGCTCTGGTATTTCCAGGATTTTTCGGAAAAATTCAGATTACCACTTCATCGATCAATTATTACGCGGGAAACCTTCTTGACAGCCTTTACGGAAAGCTTAGCGAACAGATCAAAAGGGCATTAAAATACCGGTGTACCCTGGAGAACTGCTGTAATTGCCAATGTGCTGATCGCGCCGGCTCTTTAGCTGCTTTTTTGCTGGAATCGCTCCCTGAGATCAGACGCCTCATTACTTTGGATGTTGAGGCTGCTTTTGACGGTGACCCGGCAGCAAGATCGGTTGATGAGGTGATTCTCAGTTATCCCTTTACCAAAGCCATTACCGTACACAGATTGGCTCATGTTCTCTACAAAAAGGATATTCCCTTAATACCGCGCATGATGAGCGAGTGGGCACATGGTGTAACAGGGATTGATATCCACTCCGGCGCCGCGATCGGCGAGTCCTTTTTTATTGATCATGGGACAGGGGTTGTTATTGGCGAAACCTGTGAAATTGGAAATCATGTTAAACTCTACCAGGGTGTGACACTCGGGGCCTTGTCATTTTCAAAAGACGAAAAGGGCCGTTTGATAAAGGGGGAAAAAAGGCATCCCACCTTGCTTGATGATGTAACGGTTTATGCTAATGCCACTATTTTAGGCGGCAAAACAATTATCGGAAAAGGCGCTGTTATTGGCGGAAATACCTGGGTTACTGAATCGGTAGATGACTATACCAAGGTCTCTATTGGAAAGCCGGATTTGATATTTCATCGTAAAAAGGCTTAGGGATTTTTTTCAATAATAAGGGTAATTTTCTGTTTTTATTTAGGAAAAGCGCTTAACTCTTTTTAACCCCAAAGCTGATGAAGAGATTGACGCGGGGGTGAAAAAAAATGCGTTAAGGCCAAAGATAGGCGGTTGTTCTAAAATGGTAGATTATATCTGTGAAATACCCTATTTAAAATTCTGCACTAAGCACTGAATGACAAAACATAGGGAAATTAGGATGAGGCTTTGGCCGCTGTCAGCCTTTTTGTATATTTATACTGATGTTTTGGGTCAACGGACATCGATAAATATAAAAAGATATTTCCTTTACTTTTTTATAAAGAATTGCTAAACTTTATATTCATAAGGCGATAAAGGACAAACATGCAGGAACTTGAACCCGTTGATGAAAATTCACCTCATGATATAATTGATCTTTCGTTACTAAGTACTGCTGGTGTGAAACATTGGACCAATATTTTTTCTAAAAGCCCTATTCCGCTTGTGCTTCTTAATAAAAAGCTCCAGATAATTTGGTACAACCAGAAATTCAACGACCTTTTTGGACGAAAAATCAAGTTTCAGGGAATCAGGATTGATCATTTTTTCATCGATTCAATTGAAAAAAGCGAACTGGAGCGTTTGTATAATAATATCCGATCTCCCCAGACTGATTATTTTTGGCGGGGAAAAGTGGAAAAACGAGGGGTTCGCCAATTTTCCATTATCTCAAATCTGCTGATTTTGCCTGTATTCCAATCTCCCAAGGACATCAAGGAACCTATTGCCTATGCCGGGATTTTGGATAATATTTCTGAACAACACCGAGAAATGCTACGTTTGACCTTTATGAGCCTTCTTGAAGCATCCCGTTTAAAAGATAATGACACTGGAAACCATATTCAGCGTGTGAATCATTATTCCCGAATTATCGCCGAAGAACTTCATAATAATTCCAAATTCAAAGAGGTTGATCTGGAATATATTGAAAACATCAGTTTTTTGGCTGCCATGCACGATGTAGGCAAAATAGGCACTCCTGACGATATTCTTAACAAAAAAGGATCACTTGAGGACTGGGAATGGGAGATCATGAAAGAACATACCATAAACGGCGCCTTTATTTTATCCACCTACCCCAATCCCATGGCCAAGGAAATTGCCTTACACCATCATGAAAAATGGAACGGAACGGGCTACCCCTATGGTATATCCCAGGAAATGATTCCTCTGGCAGCCCGCATTGTAGCTATTGCCGATGTGTATGACGCTTTGCGAATGAAGCGCAGCTATAAGGATGCTTATTCCCATGTTGAAGTGAAGACCATTATCGCCCAGGGCAATGGCATTCACTTTGATCCTTATTTAATTGACCGCTTCATGAAAGTTGAATCCAGATTTGCCGAGATCTATGATCAGCTAAAAGACTGAATCTATAGACCTTTCCGAGGGAGCATAATGTTACCTAAAGCATGATCATGATAAATAAGCGATCCTGACCCACAAACATCTGCCTAAAAAATTTAACTGAATTATAATCCAGTGTATTTGCACTTTTCTACATTAAAATCAGGTTAATCCATAGGATCTAAATCACTCAAAAATTGATACACTCATTCTATAAATCTATATATGTGTTATTTCGACGAAAAAAATAGGGCTCCATCTTTTCAGACAGTGACTCTTAAGTAAAGCTACTGTTTTGAAAGGCTTTTTCTTATCTATAAAATGTTTCATATAGGAAAAATTTGAAAATAATTTAATAAATGAAGAAAGGTTTTATTACATGAAAAAATTTAACAAAAAGAAGGTATTGGCACTGATACTGTTGTTTACAGGTTTTTCTATTTTCGCCGATAACCCGATAATCCAAACAAAATACACAGCTGATCCAGCGCCCATGGTTTATGATAATACTGTTTTCCTTTACACAACCCACGATGAAGATGATGCCACAGGTTTTAAAATGAAAAACTGGCTCCTTTACACATCCACGGATATGGTTAACTGGACAGACCATGGAATAATCGCTTCCTTAAGTGATTTTACCTGGGGCAATCAGGAAAATGGCGCTTGGGCGCCCCAATGTATTGAACGGAATGGTAAATTTTATTTCTATTGCCCCATCCATGGTAATGGTATTGGTGTTCTGGTTTCCGATAGCCCCTATGGACCTTTTCATGATCCATTAGGAAGGAGATTGATCGACTCTACCCATATATGGGATGACATTGATCCTTCTCCTTACATAGATGAAGATGGCCAGGCCTATATTTATTGGGGCAATCCAGATATCTATTATGTGAAATTAAATAATGACATGATTTCCTATTCCGGGTCTATTACCAAGGTTTCTTCAAAACCAAAGGATTATCAGGAAGGCCCATGGCTTTACAAGAGGAATAATCAATACTACCTGGCTTATGCCTCTACTTGTTGCCCCGAAGGAATTGGTTATGCCATGAGCAATAGTCCAGAGGGACCTTGGACCTGGAAAGGTAAAATAATGGAACCTAACAGACTATCCGACGGAAACCATCCAGGAATAATTGATTACAAGGGTAAATCATACTGCTTTGGTTTAAATTATGATTTGCTTTGGTTAACTCAATCAAATAAACAGGAAAGACGATCAGTATCAGTCGCGGAAATAAAATATAATGCTGATGGCACAATTCCGATCATTCCCTTTTGGTCCAAAAGCGGTGTGACTCAACTTGAAAATTTGAATCCCTATATTAGAAGGGAAGCTGAAACTATTTGCTGGGCCTGGCAAGTTAAAAGCGAAGAATGCAGCGAAGGCGGTATGAATATAGGTCATATAGAAAAGGGTGATTATATAAAAGTAAAAGGTGTTGATTTCGCGTCAGGCGCCATATCCTTTGAAACCAGGGTCGCTTCAAACACCAATGGAGGAAATATTGAAATCCGACTGGATAGTGAATCGGGTCGATTAATCGGAAATTGCACGGTACAAGGCACTGGGGGTTGGCAAGAATGGACCACCCAGACTTGCTCGGTAACTCCTGTAAGCGGGGTACATGATCTATATTTCCGATTTACAGGAGAATCTGGCTATCTGCTAAATTTTAACTGGTGGCGTTTCATTGAATCAGATCCACCGACTCCAGTAGTTACTCCAGAACCCAATAAAGATCCCATTTTCTCAGGGGGCCCCTACGATACCGAGGGTGGTAATATCTATTCGGAGCTCCCTGACGGGATTACCCAGGATGTTTTTGATTTTACCATATCCTGCCGGATTAATTTAAACTCTGCTGATAAATGGTCACGTGTTTTTGACTTTGGAGAAAGTACCGATGTTTTTATGATGCTCACACCCCTAGCCGGTAATACTGGATTCCCCTATTTTTGTATTACCCTTACTGGAAATCAAGGAGAACAAGGATTGAACGGTACAGCTCCCTTCCCTATCGGTACTCCTCAGTTTATTACAGTCACAAAAAAGGATTCAACGGCAATTATGTATATAAATGGTGTTGAAACGGCTATAAACAACAATATAACTCTTTCTCCTGCGGATCTGGGGGATACAAAGAATAATTATGTTGGCCGATCCCAATGGGAACAAGATCCCATCCTCAATGGTGTTGTTGATGAATTTTATATTTTCAACCGGGCCTTGTCTGCATCTGAAATCACTGATCTTGTTAATCCTGATTTCCAAAATATGGGTGATGTCAATGATGACAATCATATTAACATAGTGGATGCATTGTTAATTGCCCAATATTATGTAGCATTACCGATAACAGGAACTTTTATAAAAAACGCGGCAGATCTTAATTGCGATCAAGTCATCAATATAGTTGATGCTTTGTTAGCCGCTCAATTTTATGTAGGACTAATAAACGAATTTTGCTAAAAGAGAAACAATAAAACACCCCCGCCTCTGGTAGGGGTGTTTTATCATTCAGCTGTCACACAATTCAGGATTCAGTGATTTCTATACCCCATTGGTCCTGGAGATCATTAAGAAACCGTTTTTCGCCCAGGTTCGGAAAACCATCCTGAATTGATAATTCATAGAGATGTTCTAAAATAACGCCTTGAGCTTCTGCCCCTTTAATTGAAGCTGCTAAAGCCCAAAATTCATCGTTGTTGGTGATTTTTTCTTCAAAATCGGCAAGCCTTTCATCAAAATCGTCAAAACCGTCTTTTATCAACAAATCATCAATATCCTGAAGCTCCTCTTCAGTCACTCGACCGTCAGTTAATATCATGCTTTTTATAGCACCAGCTAAAAAAATCCGTTCATCCTTGGATAAATTCATAATATTTGCCATGCTTTGTCTCCTATTTAATTCGTTATGAAGTTAAGTATAATCCGATTATACAATAAAACTCAACGTTTCCATTTCTATTAATCCACAAAACCATTATTTTTTACAAAGCTTAAAATATGACTAACTGTTTCATCCACGGTTTTTGTCACCTTGAATAAACTCATATCTTCAGGGGCTATGGTTTGTTCTTTTAAAAGCGTGTCCTCGATCCAGGACATAAGGCCGTCCCAATATTTTTCACCATGCAAAGCGATGGGAAAATGTTTGATCTTGTCGGTCTGGGACAAGGTCAGGGCTTCAAACAACTCGTCCATAGTCCCAAAACCACCTGGGAAAATGACAAAACCGATCGCGTATTTTACAAACATCATTTTACGCACAAAAAAATAACGAAAACTCAGGGAAATATCCTGGTAGGGATTAGGAGACTGTTCAAAGGGCAATTCAATATTACATCCAACAGAAAGCCCTTCACCGTTTTTCGCTTCAAAGGCTCCCTTGTTTGCCGCTTCCATGATACCCCCGCCGCCCCCTGTAATTACCGATAGATTAGCATCGGCCAAGCTCTGAGCCACATGATAGGCGTCCTTATAATATTGATTATCCTCCGGGGTCCGGGCAGAACCAAAAATGGCTGCCGCAGGGCCGAGTTTGCTAAGAGTATCAAATCCTTCCACAAACTCACCCTGAATTCGAAAGACCCTCCATGGATCGGTTTGGGTAAAATCCTCCTGCCCTTTGCATCTGGGTTGATAACGTAGTAATTCATGATCTTCGTGAATCCTTTTCTGTTGTTTTGCCATATTAACCAAACACCTTTCTTAATAAATCTGTCACACGTGCTGCCGGATCAAGGCGGATCTTTTTTTCTTCCTCACCCAGCATATAAAATAAACCATCCAATGCTTTGTCTGTCGCATATTGATCAATAGCATAGGACTTCTTTTTAACAAAAGGAATTGCATTATAGGTATCTAAAAGATATTTATATAATTTGGTAACTCCCAAATTATCCAAAGTCTTTTTGATCACCGGAAAAAACAAACCGTAAAGTTGTCCACGGGTTTTGCCCTCAAAATATTCTGTTGCTGCTCGATGGTGCCCCTGAAGGATATTCCTGGCATCATTAAGGGTCATTTCCGTAATAGCTTTCACAAAAATTTCAACTGCTTTTCGCGCCCCTTCCTCTGCCGCGTGGTTCATGTCCTCAATAAAACGGTCCATTTCCTTTCCCAAACCAATATTCCGTAAGGCCTTGTCAATATCCTTAAGCTCTTCAGGCAGGGGGATGTATACCGCGGCATTTTTTAGATATCCATTATTCCTGGATAAAAGGTCCACGGCTTTTTCAGTGCCAAGGCTGAGAGCCTCTTTCAGACCTTTGATAATAGTTCCTTCATCCAGTTCTTTACTTTGAGAAAGCCCTTTGATATAGGGATCAAAATCCTTGACGCTGATACAGGAAATTTGGGTAATGATCATCACGATAAGTGCTATTTTTAACTTCATCAATTTATCCTTTATTGCTTTATTTACCCTAAAGCATAGTCAAAAAGAATTCTTATGTCAAATCTCAAAATTTTCGGTCAGCTATTCCCGGTCTTATGATTAAGCGTTAATATGAAAAATGTTGTAAATTATTATCTTATTATCTGGTAATAAGATAGTTTATCAGTATTTTTTATGATTCTTGTAAAACTTTAGTATTGCGGGCCTCGAAAGGGAATCTTTTTTTTGCTTCGCGCTTTTAACAAAGCCAGTTCTTGCTCAGATAAAGATTGAGTAGTATAAGCTGCTTTGATAACTAAATATGTCCATTCATGAAATTCTGTGGCCATAACACCATAGTTATCTATAACATCCTTCTTCCATTTCAACCACCCCTGTTTTTCAGGGCCTGGTACATTCCGAAATTTTTTAACCATAGCATTGGCATATTTTACCCAAGGAGCTTGCCGATTTGGCCTGAAAATTTTTGAAAGCCTTATTTTCTTTTTAGCGATAAGTATACAAGTAAAAACAATCAAAAAAAGCAATAAAGTTAGCAGCACAGGATATAACCAGGCCATGCCAAAGGATTTTTCAAATTCTGTGAATGGAGCAAATTCAATGCCTAAAAGATCCTTTAGTTGTTGACGGGTAATGTCATTCAGGGCAATTTCATCACCCTGAATCATATAACGCCTTAAATAATCCAAATAGCTCTGAGAAAGGCTGTTATAATAATTTCTGTTTACCGCTCGGGTCACTTCCCAGACCTGCCATCCTTTTTCCTTTGTCCAAACCTCGGGCCAGGCATGGGCGCTGCGGGCAGTGACAATCTGATTGGTTTTTCCGGCATCAAAATAAACCAGAAAACCCGATACATATCGAACAGGAACATGATTCAGACGGGCCAAAATGGTAAAGGCTGTGGCAAAATGGGTACAATAACCCCAATTTTTATCAAAAAGAAATTTATCGAGAAAATCCTCGTCTTTTTCTATATCAGGTGCGTTAAGATCATAGATAAAATGGGATGCCAGAAAATCCTGAATGCCTTTAAGAATCTGATCCTGATCCGCGCCAGGAATGTCCCATCTCATGGCTAAATTTTTAATTCGTTCCGATAGCCCGGAGGGAAGAGATAAATATGGCTTCAAATCAATATCGCTAATGGCGATGTTACTCGATGATCTGTATAAGGTTAATTTCCGGTTTTTGCCAAGTCCCGGGTCTATCATCATTCCCCGCCAATTCTGGTTATCAATATCATAAATACGCTGATCGAGCTCAAAGGCCAAGGTGTCGTATGTAAAAGGAATGGCAGGATAAACCTCGGTCAGTACTTTCAGATGAAGGGGTCGTGAAAATCTTGATTTGTCTGTTTTTGTTTCAGCTTTGGTTGATGAAAAATTTTGAGGTTTTTTACTTTGTGACCAGCTTTTTTTGTTATAGGTGTCAAATATTTCCGTTGCCAGATAGAGGGCTTTACCTTCGGGATTGTCAACTTCAAAAACCGGAACAGGTGATAAAACCGTTTTTCCTCCTAATTTAGCGGAATGCGATGAAAAACCGTAACCGGGAATATCCAGCATTAAAGGCAGGCCTGGAAAACAAAAATTGATAAAATTTCTTACTTCAGGGAAAAAAACTTGTTCAACAATGTCCCGCCCCTTTGGTTCAGGATTCAAGGAATATGAAACAAAAGCAATGCAGCCGCAAATTAAAACAGCAGCGATTATATTCACGAACTGCTTTTTAAAATTTAATAAGGCAAAAGCCAATAAACCAAAAACAAGAATCAGAAAAAAAACAGCATGCTGATAAATAATCAAAAATAAACCCGAAGCGATTGAAAATAATGAGGCAAGTGGTGTTAAGCGATTGTTCTTAATCGCGCTTTCGCATACTATTAGCGAAAAATAAACAATCACAGAAAAAAACAAAGTACCCACATAAAAGGATTCAGCTATGGGTTTTAAAAAATTCCGCGAGGCGACATTAAAAAAATAGGAATAAACAGAAAAGGGAGTAATCAGGACAAGGGTTACCAAAATTAAAGCCGTAACAATGGTGAGGAGAAAATTTAAAACTAAAAGGCTTTTTCCCGCCTTTCCAGGGTAAAAGGCAACTGAGAGTTCAACAATCATCATTTTAAGTGCGGCCACTAGTAAAAAAAACCCCAGACTGATTTGAGGATTAAAAAAGACATACCCGGTAATAATGATGGCGATTAATATAAGATAAGTAAACACCCGCTTCCATATCCGGATTTTTAATGATTTATCCATGATGGTTTTCCAAATCCCGCGCCATAGTCTGAGGAGACATAACCTCCAGAATATTTACGCCTTTATCCTTCAGGGAAGTAAAAAAAAGATGATGCTCCGTAATTTTTTCTTGCTCCGAAGAAGTATGATTAAAAATAATCAGGACCTTTAATTGAGAACCTAAAGACTCCAAGGCATGATTGAAAATGCCCTGATCCAGATGATGGGTAATAAAAATAATGCTTTTGGAATCGATCACTCCGTTTTTACGATCCGAATAAAAAAGATCATAGGGGCTGGGATAGGGCCCTGAAAAAAGATTGATCGACGACCTGTAAAAGCGGTCAAAATCGCTGGACGAATAGCCGGTGAAATGATAAACCGGATGACAAGGCGAACGGACACTCACCTCCACCTTATGGTCCAGATAATATTTTTCCAGGGCTGTCAGAATATCAACACTCACATCCTCGCGCTCAAGAATGGCCATGGATTTTTCATTCTGAGGATTATTCAGGTCCAGATAAATAGTGACACTGGGGTTTGAAGCCCTATCAAATTCCTTTATCATCGGTCGCCCCATGGCTGCTGTTTTTTTCCAGTAAACATTGCGAAGTTCCATTCCCCTTCGGTACTCAGAAACCCCTCGAAGTAAGGTGATATCCTCGAGCCCGGTTAAGGCGATTTGACTTCCGCTTGAAAAATAACTTTCTGGCCCGAAATGGAATTGCCCCAGATCAATGATTCTCGGATAAACATAAAAGGTTTTATCCCAGACATCCAGTGATTTTGAAAAAAAATGAAGCATATCTGAAACATAAACCGCCTGGACACCCACCCTGTAAATTCCCCGGTAAGAACAACTGATTGTGTAATGGAATTCCCGATTCTGCCCCGCGCCAATGATCAATTCAAAATCAGGAACCATTTCTTTCATCATGGGATTGGATGTGACAAAGGACATTTCTATTCGCGATACACCAAAGGGCATTTCATTGGCCAAAATTAAAGTATATTCTATGGATTGCCCTTTGGTCGGATGATCGGTGGAGAAATACTGAGAAAATTTAATACCCAAAAAGGAAATAACAAAAAAAACAATGGAAAAAACAAAGAGCATCAGGAAAAACATGAAAAGAAACTCAAGGCTATAGCCAATATATCCGCCCGCGAGATACATAAAAAACAATACAAAAACATAAAAGCCTAATCCCTTGTAATTGATTTTTAAGCCGATAATTTTTTTCATGAACGCCCTGTTGGAACCGGAATGGTGGCGATTAAATCCTTAAGTAACTGGGAAGAACTTTTACGTTCCATATGCGCTTCAGTCGATAAAATGATGCGATGGGCCAGAACAGGAACCAGGAGCTTCATGATATCTTCGGGAATAACAAAATCCCTTTCCTCCAGCAAAGCCTGGGCCCTTGAGGCTGTGACCAAATGCCGTAAGGCTCTTGTGCTAACCCCCAGACGCACATATTTTGAACTGCGGATTTTGTTGGAAATCGCGATAATATAATGCTTCACATGGTCGGACACCGTAAATTCGGCAACAGCCCTGCGAAGGGAAATAATTTTTTCCGAATCAACCACCGCCTTTAAGCTGTTAAAAGGATGGGCATATTTATTCATCCCCAAAATCTCGAATTCTTCCTGATTAGTCGCGTAGCCCAATGAAAAGCACAAACCAAAGCGGTCGAGTTCAGCCTCTGGCAAGGGAAAAGTGCCTGTAAAGGTCTCAGGATTTTGAGTGGCAATGACAAAAAATGGCTGCGGCAAGTCAAAGCTTTTGCCGTCAACTGAAAGGGTTTCTTCTTCCATGGCTTCCAGCAAACTTGACTGTGTTCTTGGAGAGGCCCTGTTTATTTCATCTGCTAGAACAAATTGGGATAAAATGGCACCCTTTTTAAACAGGAATTCCCTTTTTTCATGGTCCCAGGTGCTCATTCCCAAAATATCGCCTGGCAGCAAATCCGGCGTAAACTGAATGCGACTAAAAGATAAGCCAACGCTGGCTGCTAAAGCCTTGGCTAAGGTTGTTTTCCCTACACCGGGAATGTCTTCGATCAGGACATGAAGCCCTGATAAAAAACCTGTGAGCATAAAGCGGATTTGCTCTTTTTTTCCGATAAAAAAAGAGCTGATATTTTCTTCGATGTCCCGGGCTACGCGGGAAAAGTCTTTGATTTCACTGGACAAAATGCTAACCTCTTGTTTTATGGAATTTCGCGTAAGAGTATCAAAAGTTTATAAAAAAAACAAATATTTTTTTGTTCAGCAGAAGAAGGATTTCTGCGGAAAAGCGTTAGGGATTGAAGCGGAAACCCCACAGCAGAGCGAATTATTTATTTTTTCCGTGTTCATGATCAAGGCAGAACCTGTTGCGCAAGACTCTGCGAGGAGTTGGAGCGGAAAGCCCGACCCCATGAAGCGGAGCGTAATGGGGTAACGCCCAAAAAAAATTAAGCTCAGGTGTTATCGCTTCATTATTCGTGATGCTGAAAAAGAAACAAAGGGGGTGTGAATCCGAAATTATTCAGTATATAGAAATTCTTCAAGAATCGAATCTATATCATCCTGATTAATATCGGATTTTCGTTCAAAAGCGATTTCCTGGTTCGCGTCTCTCAGTTTTCTAAGGAGACTGTAAATAATGAGCATCAGAATTTTGATTCCAGCTTCCTTATGATTTTTAATGAATTCCAGCATTTGTTTTCGTTCAAGCCGAAGTAAAACTGTCTTTTCAGCGCTGATCACATTGGCTGTTCGTTTCACTTTTAAAAATATCCCGGCTTCGCCAAAAACATCTCCCTGGCCTATGGCGCTGATAAAAACCTGTTTCCCCGATTTCTCTTTAACCACCACATTGACCGTTCCCTTTATCACCGCGAACATATGGGTTTGAACGCTTCCCTCGGAAATAACATATTCATTTTTTTCATAACTGCAAATATCACACAGCTTCAGAAGATGTTTTTTTTCCTCTTCCTTTAACACCTTGAAAATAAGGATTTTAGCTAAATCATTAAAAAAACTCATTTTATCTTCAATCATGAAAGCACACTCCTTAATTTATTCATTCACAAAGTTTAATCAGTTGTTTACTGTCTCAAGACCCTTTAAAAACCCGCAATGCTGGGAAACAATGATGTTATAAAAAAGACCAATTTCGACTCTTAATACTGCTGATAAAATAAACCTTTCCCCTGACAAAGGGAAATTTCAAGTTTTCTGAAAAGCCCATTTCATGAAAACCTTAGTCTCCTTTTCTATTTAATTATATTCTTTTTCGTTTTTTTTTCCATAAATAATCCTTGTCGTTTTTTTATAGGATAATTTTCCGAATCGAAAAAAGCTTTTCTGTTTGATTAGCCGGTAATCGGAAAGAGGCTTTGTATTGAGACAAGGCCTTTTTTCATGAATCCCCTAGAGAAATAATTTTCCCATAGAATCATGATCAATCCTTCTGTTTTTTTTAATAATTCTTTGACAAAAAGATTAATTAAAATTATGATTTATTCATAAAGTATGTGTTCCGAATCATCATTAAAAGACAGAACATCCCAATCGGAGATTGAAAAATTATCGCGAGTAATTGAAAATAATCCGATTGTGAAAATCATCCTCACATCCATCGCCGGCTATGTACTCATTCTTGACAGAAACCGGCAAATCCTGGCAGCCAATAAAAAGCTCATCAGCACCTTGCAAAAACACTCGCCCTCAAGCATTTTGGGTCAAAGGCTTGGTGAACTCTTTTTATGTGTCCACAGCCGTGAATCCGAGACTGGTTGCGGGACTTCTTCAGCTTGTCAGGATTGCGGTGCCTTGATGGCTATGGTGGCAGCCCAAACCAGCCATCAAATTCAGGAAGGGGAATGCTTTATTACCTCAAAGGGCCCTGACGGCCTTTTTGCCAAGGAATACGCGCTAAAGGCAACCCCTCTTCAGATTGAATCGGAAAAGCTTTTGGTTTTTGTTGTATATGATATCAGTGATCAAAAGTGGCGAAACAATCTTGAGCGGATTTTCCTTCACGACATGAATAATACTCTTTCTGCCTTAAGTTCCTGGGGGCAAATGCTCGAGAACACAGGAGACACAGAATGCGTTGAAAAAATATCTGTTCTGGTTAAAAACCTTATCAACACAGTAGAAAGCCAGCAAATACTAGTTCTGGCAGAAAACAATGATCTGAAAATCACTTTAAAGCAAATGGATATAAAATATATCTTTTCCACCATGGAAGGCCTTGTGAAAGTCCTGCCGGGTTTTTCATTCCAGGATTTAAAGGTAAAAATCGAGCACAATATTATGATTCAGACAGATCCCCTGTTGATTTTCCGTATTCTGAGCAATATGCTGATTAACGCCTTTGAAGCCACCCCTCATGGCCAAAGTATCACCCTGGAATTCCGGCTTTACCAGGGATGCCCCCGTTTTTCCGTGCATAACCCAGGGGTTATACCCGAAGCCGTAGCCAAACGCGTTTTTAACCGTTCTTATTCGACCAAAGGCCAAAGAGGCCGGGGTTGGGGAACCTATAGCATCAAACTTCTGGGAGAAAAATTCCTTAAAGGCACAGTCGCTTTTACAAGCACGATTGAAAAGGGAACTGAATTTTTTTTAATACTTCAAAAGGATTCAATTTGCCAGATATAACAATAAGCCGGCCATTTTTGCCCTCATGGCTGAAAAAACAAAACATTTTTACTGCCCCGATTAAGGGGTATCAGAGCAAAGGGCTTTCCCGGTTGTTTTAAATTGCAGGATCAACATTTTTAAATTCAAATCTTGACATTGCTTTTTAAGAGAATACAGGTTAAAATAAGACAAAACAATAAGCCTAAAACGAAGTAAAAAAGCAGGTTTGGAAATTCTTTGCCTGTAAAAAGTCATTTCCTTAAAGCATAGGAGTTAAAAAAATGAAAAAGGCCTTTATAAAAAGTCTGTTCTTCATGGTTATCATGATTCTGATGAGCCCCCTTATTATGGCGGAATGTGGAGATGTTGATTCAAACGGAACCATCAATATTGTCGATTCCCTTATTGTGGCAAAATATTATGTGAGTATGAACCCCGATAATTTCGATTCCTCTGTAGCTGATGTTAACAACGATCAAAGGATTAACATTGTGGACGCGCTTCTAATTGCCCAATATTATGTGACACTCATTGACAGCTTGTCCTGTGCTGAGCCTGTTTCCGATGAACCCCTTTGGCGGGGAGGGCCCTATAACCTGAACGGAACCAGCGATTATGCTGATGTTCCAGAGGAAATGATTTCCGGACTCAAGGATTTCACCATCGCCTGCTGGGTTCATCTGAGCCAGATAGACTCCTGGTCTCGAATTTTCGATTTTGGAAGCAGCACCGATATTTTCATGATGCTATCACCTTCCACGGGCAGCTCCGGGAATCCCTATTTTGCCATTACCCTTACAGGAAACGATGGAGAACAGGGAATTGAAGGGGATATTAAAGTACAGGCCAATGTGTGGCAGCATTACGCTGTTACCAAAAAGGGCTCAACTGGAATTTTGTATATCAACGGTCGAGAGGCCGGCAGAAGTGAAAGCATAAACCTGGCGCCCTCTGATATGGGGCCAACCAATAATAATTATATAGGCCGTTCCCAATGGTCCCATGACCCCTATTTAAAGGGTTTTATTGACAGTTTCTCCATTTACAACAGACCCCTGAGCTACGCTGAAATTGGCGAACTCAACTCCCAAAAGCCTGTTGAAATCACAGCCGGCCCGACTCCTGAATGGACACCCGGCCCAACAGCGCAAGCTTCAAGGTCATTCTGGTCACTGGATATTACCAAGAGCGAAATGGAAGCATCAGCCTGGTTTCAGCTGAATGCCACGCTGGCACAGGAAGGTCAACACTGCATGGTTTACATACAGGAAGGCCGTCAGGTTTCATCCTCAGTGGTGACAACCCTTATCAATGAATTTGACAGCAATATCTGGAATAGTGTTACAAACAATTTTGGAACACCGGTTGATGTTGACAGTAATGAAAAAATCATTCTGCTGCTCATGGATATCCGCGACGGCTACTCGCCTCCCAATAATTCAAGTTATGTGGGCGGCTATTTTTACGGCATCGATTTGTACACCAACAGCCAGCTCAGAGGCCTGGGTTACCCGAGCTTTCTTCAATCCAATGAAGCTGAACTTCTTTATATTGATGTGTATCCCAATAACCCCTCTTCAGCCGACTTCAGGAGCACCGTTGCCCATGAATTCCAGCACCTGGTCAACATGAGTGTCAATACCATCAAAGAAGGGGGAAACAATACACCAGTATGGATCAATGAAGGTTTTTCCATGGCAGCCGAAGCCATTTATGAAAAAGTCAGCATTTTGCGATCAAGGGAATCGTGGTATGATAATGACCCCCTTATGACCGGAGCCGGAGGTTATCCAAAGGACAGTGCCAAAAGCATTACAGCCGGGTATCCCCTGGTGATATGGAACCCCTACCCTTCCAATCCCTATGCTGTGTTCAATAATTATTCCCTGAGCCACCTGTTCTTTGCCTGGTTGAGAATACACATGAATTCCGATTCATTTTTCAAGGAGATTATGAATTCCAGGGACAATGGCGTTGGTTCCATCATCTCGGTATGCAGCCCTGTGATCGGCAGCGAAGTGGATAGTTTCAACAAAATGCTGGGCCATTTCTGGATGGCCAATTTGCTGGGCGGCCGCGGAAAAACCTCGGGCCTTGACAGTTACAATGGCAAAAACCGGCATACCGGGCCTCAGGTTTATAATGGCGGCAACAAATCCATTCAGCTCTATCCCGGCGGCTCGATGTACTTTAACAATCTGTCACTCAATAACTGGTCTCCATCGGGTGGAGGGTCACAAATCAGTTACGCGGTGGGAAACATCAATACTCTGAACGCCGACTTTACGGCCCCCTATGGCAATAACAATTACGGCTCCGAAATCCTCCTGGTTTACAACAACGAAAGCAGCGGTAGCCGGCTAGGAACATCAGCCATGCTGCCACAAGTCTTATTCGAACCAAACCAATACCAGCAGTTCACCAAAGTAAGCGGCGCTGGTGCTGGTACAGACCTGGATATTCCCCCGGAAGGTCTTCGAAAAGGCCGGGAACCGCTTGATCTGGAATTATCACCGCCTGAAAACTGGTAGGATATGAAAACTGCCAAAAAACACCTCATTATAGCCAGGGCCTTTCTCGGGATCCTGGCTATAATGATAATTCCGGCTTGCCTAAAAAAGACACCCTCACAAGACATAGGGCAATCAGAGACCACCATGGACATGGCAGAAAAAACGGGAAATATCGAAATTCTGGGCAAGGACCAGGCAGGAAATAATATTACAAAAGAAACCATAGAATCAGCAGAATCAATTACAATGGTGATAACCACACCCCTGCGGCAATTAAGCGGCACCCTTCAATTAAGCGGCACCAATGAGTTTAATGAGCTCCAGATCATCACCCATGATAACAAGGCCTTTACTTTTGAATACCAATTAGCTGAAAAATACCATAGCCAACAAGGCAGGGAAATTACGATAACAGGGCTCACCGAAGAACGGACCTTCCAGGATAAAAAAACCGGCCAAACCCTGAAAAAAAACTGGTTCTATCCTGAAAAATGACTCATGGCCTCAGCTTAAATTCATTCTGGCTTTCTATGATCAGGAAGCATATGGGCCTATCCCCTTAAGCGGTACAAAAAGCCGTTCTTATTAAAAAAACAAAGCCCCTATCTCGGAACCGAAAAAAAACAAGCCAAGGATCAGCCTCTTAAAAAACAGGCTTTCCGCACCGCTTAAGGGGCCGGGCTTTGCGGTACTCCGCCTAAAGGCTCCGACCCTTTTTTCCGCTAAAAAGCGCGGAAAAAAGGTTTTCCTCGGTTTTTTGAAAAAAACCTCGTCATACCTCCAATCCCTTAGGCAATAAAAGCGTGAAAACCCTTTTATGAACACAGCCTTAATACCCGCGCTTTTTGTGGCAGCACGACCCAGAGTATTCATGAAACACCATGATTTTAAGTGAAAAAGCTTTTCATTCCCTCTGATAGCTGCTACTATGGCCCATGACCAAGATTTGCGGAATTGATGAAGCTGGAAGAGGCCCATTAGCCGGCCCTGTTGTGGCCGCGGCCGTTATTTTGCCCAAAGGCTTTCCTGTCTCTCAACTAAAGGACTCGAAAAAATTATCAGAACCAAGGCGTAAAAAATTGTATTACCAGATTACCTCGGAAACCCAATACTGGGCAACCGGTTGGGTCTGGCCTGAAGAAATCGACCGTATCAATATTCACCAAGCCAGCCTTTTGGCCATGCAAAGGGCTTTTCGCGGAATTAACACAAAACCCCTGAAGGTTTATGTGGATGGCGCATTTAAACCGGCCCTAGACTGCCCCACCGAAGCCGTGATTAAAGGCGACAACCTGATACCGGTTATCATGGCTGCTTCAATCATCGCCAAATGCACCCGGGATTTATGGATGGAACGCTATTCGCGAATCGCTCCGGAATACCTATATGAAAAACACAAAGGCTATCCCACCAAAATACACCGGGAACGCATCAAAATCTGGGGCCTTTCTCCTATTCAGCGGAAAACCTTCCGCTCTGGTGTTTTCGTATAAAATTCACGGTTTTATTAAAACCCTGCACAAAAACATCCATATCCTCTTCAAAAACAATAATCGAAAAGCGCTCAAACTCGTTTTCGCCGTTCTTTTTGCTTTCAACAATATTCAGGAAAAGATCACCATTTCGATTCTCTTTCACATTAAAAAAATATGTTCGTTTGCCAGAACTTGTCTTTTCTGAAAAAATTTCACCCCGTAATCCCATAATAATCCTTCCTTGTGTACATAGTAATTTTCAGGTTCCACACTATAGTTCAAAAAAAAAGATTCTTCAAGGTATTGACATAAAATAGTGTTTTAAAATATTATAGCAACAAGATTAGTTAATCGCGCCTGTCGTATAACGGCTATTACCCAAGCCTTCCAAGCTTGTGATGTGGGTTCGATTCCCATCGGGCGCTTTAAAAAAAAGATACTGCTTTGCTAGTATTTTTTTTTTTGTTGAAATAATGGAATTGCCGCTTTTTTTGTTACCAAAAGCCTTGCTTGTTTTCGGAATTTTACCTGCTTTTCATGGCTATTCATAAGAAAAAAGGCAGATGGTCGTAATAGGTTGAAATGATGTGGTAAAATTAAGGTTCAAAAGACTTGGAAGCGCTCTGTGACAACTGTCTTGATATAGAGGGATTTAGAATTGCTGTTTAAAACCCCACTTTCCGCACTAAAATAGTAATTTCTTATATTATAGAGAAATAGAAAAGGCGATTTTGCAAATCGCAAATTCTTAACTCTA
>JAFGWI010000090.1 GCA_016937215.1 Spirochaetales bacterium
AGCAAATAGGCGCGGCTGTGTTAAAAGCGTTAGGGATTGGAGCCATGGCTGTACCATTTTTTCAAAAATGGTACAGCAAAGCGTTTTTGTCTGGATAATTTCCAGACAAAAACCTTCGAAGCGCCAGCGAAGTGGCGGAAAGCCCGGCCTGCTGGAATGGAATGGAAGCAGGCAACGCCCAAAATTCATTAGCTGAACATATACAAATAACTTACTATCCGGAAATAAATTAACTTTGCCGCAATTTTCATTATTCTTTCAAAACCTCAGTTTTGAAAGAACCTCAATTTTAAATAATATAAGAAATTACCTAAATTCACTGCGGAATGCGGGTGGTGTTTTTATAAAAATTGGGAATGGATTAATCCACTTTCCTTTTATATGATGAGTATAATCTCAAATTTTAATTGATAATCAAAAAGGAATTATTCGATTTCAGGATTAATTGACCTGTCCGCTTGATGCAGTATGTTGTTTAATTGCAGGAGGGGAGAAATGTATAAACTAAAACGGAGAGTCATTGTGTAACCCTTTGGGGAAACCATAGTAATATCCTGATTTAAACAATTAACAATAGGAGCATGAATATCAGGGAAAAACTCAGGTTTTATTGGTATAAAGATATAGCTTCCCTCCTGATTTGTTATTTCTGCAACATGAGCATCTATGGGAACAAGAAAGATCAGATAATGGGATGAGCCGCCGCCAATGCTAAACTTTTTTCCATTGGTGAGATTGTGAATGTTC
Organism: Spirochaetales bacterium; assembly: GCA_016937215.1. Lineage (GTDB taxonomy): Bacteria > Spirochaetota > Spirochaetia > SZUA-6 > JAFGRV01 > JAFGWI01. The sequence goes on from JAFGWI010000090.1 coordinate 748, forward strand.
CTAAAGCCGATTTTATGATTTTGGAAATCAACACGCATTTCGACTAATCGATCACCTTTTTTTTCTCCCACAGGCATGCGGTCTCGCCATTCAGGAGGTTTTAGAAAATCGGTAAATAAATTGCTAAGCAAATGAGAGCGAATTAATAGAAAAACAATTAAGCCAAAGGCCAAGGCTGAAAGAATCAATAAAACTACATAACCATAATCATCAAAAAAGTTTGATAGATTGGCGAAAATATCCAAACTGCCATTATATTGGAATTGAATTGTTCCTTGACGAGGATAAATTCGGTTGCTATCGCTAAAACTTAAAACAATCGGTAATTCGTATTCTCCTTTTGGAAAATCCTCGGGCAAAACAACTGGCACATCAAATAAGGTCCTTTGATTGGGAGGGAAGCGTTTTGGTTTTAAAGGTGATAATAATAATTCCCGATTCTCTGTCATGAGGCTTGATAATTCAAGAATGATTTGTTCTTTACTAAAATTAATGACATGAAAAGGAATGGTAAAATAACGCCCCTTTGTTCCCAAATTACCGGGAAATTCAAGTTTTGGGAATCCATTTAACCGATTGAGTAATTCATCGTTATTATCAGGATTATCTGTTGGATATTCATAAATTTCCTGTTCAAGAGCATCGGACAAAGGATCAAAAACATCATAAATCCAGTTTTCACGATCCATGATGTTTACACTATCTTGATTGTCAGGATTCCCTTGTTCGTTATTATTGGAATTGGGATGATCAGGCAGATTTGTAGTATTATCATTTGTGATTGTCTGATTATGGGACTTGTCTATTGCGCCAAGTTCATCAATTATATCTATTGTGTTATCGTCCTGACCTAATGTCAGGGGTTTGTCAGTTTGATTATTCAAAGATGATTCCGTGTTTTTCAAGTCATTTGAATTGTTTTTAAATTTGTCGAAATTAAAATAATCGGCAGTAGGAATTCGGTTCAAATGAATCCGCCAGCCGTTTTTTTCAATGATCGTATTGGCAAAATGGTTTATCACATCCCGGACATCTGAAGGAGACATGTTGGCATAAGGGCTGTCTTGAGGAGGATCGTGAATGCCATCGGAAAGCAATATTAATACTTTTTCATCCAAACCATTCAGACTTTCAGCATAATCGATCAAATATTCAATCGCGGAAATTATGTCCGTATATTTTCCAAATAACAATTTGGCTTTAAGAAATCCGACTTCTTTTAATATACGGTCAATAGAATCCTGACCTGTGAGAGTTTCTTTAAGTTCAAATGTGGGATAATCGGCAAAACGTATTAAATGAAAAGAATCGCCTTTATTCAAATTGTTCAGGACTAATTCCAATTTTAAATATTTACTTAAATCATCAATAAAGGGGGCCATGCTGGAAGAGGTATCAACCATGACAATATAATCCAACTCAGCCCAACTATTAACGCTTAAGAGAAAAAATATTATTAAAACTAGAATTTTTTTAAACATATATTTTATTATTATATCGCCTTTTGAATATTTAAAACTTTGTAATTATATTCTTTTTCGTTAATAACAAATTTCATTGTTTCGCCAATTTTATGATTATAGACCTCTGATCCAAATGGAGATAAGTAGGAAATAATATTGTTAACCGGATCTGATTCCCAAGGGCCCAAAATTGTATATTCTTCTGTTTCAGTGCTTTCAATGTTTTCAAGCGCGATTTTTGTGCCAAAACTCACAGCCTTTACATCAACCCCACTTGGGTCAAAAATTTGTGCGTTCCGTAATTCTTTCTGGAGTTTGGAGCATGCCGCATTCAGGATATCCTGTTTTTCAAGAGCTGCTTTGTATTCAGCATTTTCTCTAAGGTCGCCCTTGGCCATGGCTTCTCCGATTTCCTTTGAATTCTTAGGTACTTCAACCTCGAGAATATTTTTAAGATCCTTTTGTTTCTCTTCATAACTTTGACGGAGGACAAGCATTTTGCTTTTTGTTTTTTCAACAATATGCTCACCAAGGAATTTGAAATCAGGAAATTTTTCCAAAATCGAATGTCTGGTTTGAATCTTGATTGATGGATCAAGTTCTTTCACGTCATCCACCAAGGTTATCAAGCGAGAAATGGAATCCCGATCAGCGATATTGATATAATCCATTAATCTGTTGTCTTTGAAGAGAATGGTTAAAATCTGTTTATTTAATTTTCGGTTCAAGCTCACATCTCGTCTATTGGATATTTCTCGGTAGGTAATGTCCAGCAAGTGCACAAGACAAATGAGAATTTTTTCCTCGGAAAAGCCAAATTTTTTGAACCATGTTTCAGTTGAAATATTTTTTACAAGCCAGATAAAGGTTTCACGTAAATCCTTATAAAGATCCATTGATGTGGAAAACAAATCTTTAATATTGTCCAGTTTCTTACTGTAAAATAATTCATCAATAATGAATTTGCTCTGAAAATAATGAAAGAGGCTGGTGTATATTTCCGACCAATTGTCAATATTTTTTCTGACTTGGACCAAAAAGTCACGTTTTAGGTCGTTGTCATCTATTTTAATAAACAAGTTTTTTATATCCTCGATCTCGCTGAATAAGTCGTTGAATGTAATGTCCAGACCGGGATTCAGGAAGGAATAGTTGCTTACAACACGTTGTACTAAAAGGAAACTGCTCATCACCATTTCCGTTACATTATTGTAAGTTTTGCAAAAAGCTACAAAGTAACTGAACATATCGTTAAAGAACTCAGAATCCGGTTCCGCGTGTTTCATGTAATCGAGAATGGTTTTTAAACGTTGAAAAAAGTTTTTTTCCGCCTTGAATTTATTAAAGGTTTTTTCTTCAAAGGAAATGGGGGTTTCACGCACTTCAAAAATATCCAGTTTGTCACTGACATTTCCAAAATAGGGGTCTGTTTTTAAAAATTTTCTGGCCTCGGTATTCCATTTTGTCCATTCCGATGGTGTCAGCAAGGATGGAACAAATTCAGCCTTGATTTTTTTCATGTTCACCGCGTTATCATAGCTTTTTATAATGATGCGAAGGGCCCAGGGAATATCTTCTTTGATTTTTTTCTTTAAATCCTCTTTTTTCATGGTTGATTTAAGAACCCATATATGTTCGTTTTCCAGGGTTTTCAGGGCGCTTACAGCCATTTTCAGAGACATTTTATGATCCTTTTTTCTTGGAAAATTGATCACAAAGGTGTCGTCCTTTGATTCAGTTATTAATCCGATTCCCCAGCTTCGATGGAAAACATAATTCCCCTTGTCAAAGGCAATATGTTTTTCAAAGTCCAGAATGGCATCGTGAACGTTTCGCCAGTTTTGTGCCAGATTTGAAATTCGAATGTATTCATCCAACTGACTGTGTTCTTTGAATTTTGCTTTGTAGCAATTTACAATTTGTTTTCTGGCTTGAACGTCCTTTGGGTCATAAGACAATATTCGCTTTAAAATTCGAATAGATATGTCCCAGTCTGATTTATCCATATAAAAGGACAAAATGCTGTGAAGAAGACCTGAAGATTTATCATCTTCAAAGGCTTTGGCTATTTTCCTCTCGATATGAAAGAAAAAATCCGAATCAGCTGGTGACAGTTCAAATATTTTGCTCCAGATTTCCTTTATACTGGCAAATTGTTTTTTATTGATAAAACGATAAATGGCCTTTTTATAATAATCGATAGCTTCTTCCAGATTTGATTCAGCTTCTTTTTTATTGGCAATCATTTTGACAATATCAGCTTCATCATAATCAACCTTGATCAAGCGTTCCCATATTTCGAATTTTTTGTCATCTTCATTGTTGTTGATGTAACAGTCGGATAATGTCCGCAGAGCATATTTATTTTCACCATATTGCAGAATCTGGTTACATAAAAATTCAACAATGTTCCATTTATGATTATCAAAGAAGATATTAATGAGCATAATGAGATTTGTATCATCCACCATATGCTGACTAAGGGCAATGATGCCTGATAAGTAAAGCGCGATTATGCTGTTTTTTGAGTGAACAAGATGCTCATCGCAAATATCCTTGATAGCTTGTCGGTCTTCTTCGCCCTCCGCCTCTGTTAAAATTTCATCTAGTTCCTTGAAATTACCGATACTGTAGCTATTCAGCGTCGCGCGAGTCCATTTTTCCTTATTTAACAGTTCGTTTAGTGATTTTGTAATCGCTTCAGGCATATTATCTCCATTCTTCCTAATTAGTATATTCTTGATATATTCTGGGGTCCAATTGCTTTATTTTATCTAGAACCTCATTGATTTTTGATTTATCCTCTTTTGAGCTTGTATAATGATCGATGAGCCAAAAATAATGGTTCAGTAATTTGGGCAAGGTTCGGGATGTTCTTTCCGAATTCTGAGAGTATTCCTTTTCTAAGGAATAAATGGCTTGCCTTAATCTTCCGAATTCCAGGGGTCTTAATTCCCGTTTGATATTAAACACACCGTAAATAGCGCCGTATACAGGTACCCAATATTTGATATCTTTTTCGTTTATACTCATGTTTTCAATTTTCTCAACCAATTTGTGTATCATCCCCGATTCTATTCGATTCAAATTCACCGCGTCAGGATTTATGAAAAAGGCCTCTCTGAAAAAGGCCTTGGCAATTCGCAATTCATTGATCAGTGAATAACAATCTGCCAATTCGATCAATACAGTGGGTATTCCCGGTGATTGCTTATTGGCATAAGAAAAATATTCAATCGAGCGTTCATAATCGCCAAGCGCTTTGTAACAAATGCCGATTTTCAAGAAAATATCAGTATCATACATAGAGGTGCTGTCCATGATGCTTAAATAGGCTGCCAAGGCTGTACCAAAAACATATTGTTTCAGGCTAAAGAGGCAACGCTCTGATTTTTCTTCTATATGCACGATAAAAGGACAAAAAATATCCCATTGCTGAATCAAGTATTCTGCCTGTTCAAATTTCTGGCCAATATCCTCCAATTTCAAATGCCTTTCCTGCCAAAAATTAGCGCACTTCAGTGCTGAAGCCACTCCGTTAAATTCCAGGTCCAGCTTAAGAGCTTCTTCCAGTAACAAAATGGCTTCATCAAACTGCCCGATTTTGAATAAATCGTATACCTTATGCAGTATCTTGATGACTTCATCAGCATGAGGAGATGTTGCGTTGTTGATTCCATTCTGTATTAAGGACACTCTAGTAAGATTTTATAACATACTCATGGCTTCTTAGTCAATGCTAAAAATCCATCACTATGGGAGAAAAATGAGGATAAAGTGATAAGGATTATACTTATTTCAATCTTTTTTTCAAGTAAATTTTGAAAAATTACCATGTTCTGTCGTAAAAAGACATTAAATTCACGATGGCTTAAAGCAGATTTTTTAAAGCGTCAATAAAGAGATTATGGAGCAAGACTTAGGGAAGTTGATAATGCTTTTCATTTTCATTTAAACAAGAATGTCCGATTAAGCTCTTTTGGAGTGGTTATGATAAGTGCTGCTTGCTTTATCTTGATTTTTATGTTTTTTAGTATATATTTTATATTATGGCCTTTTATATATTCAATTGAATAATGGCTTTATGGTTGTTCCAGGGAGTTGTATGAAGAAAATTCCAGTGCTTGTATTACTGTTTTTATCCATAGCTGTAAATTTTTTTGGACAGGAACAAATTAGCCGAAAAGTGATTATTTTTGATCTGATTAATCTGGGTGATTCAGCTGAAACTGACAGTTCTCGTGTTTTCAAGCAGGCTATAAAAAGCAATCTGGAATTTGGATTGGAAAACCAGGGTTTTACCATTCTTGATGATTCTCTTTGGCAGAATATCTTAACCAGAGAAAAAATCGATTCCAATGATCTGGTGCAGGGTGATCTGGCTATTAAAGTAGGCTCTTTGGCCAGTGCTGATGTGGTTATTTCGGGTTTTTATAAAATCAATCAAAACCGTATTTTATTCGGGATTAAATGTTATGATGTTTTTTCCGGCAGCTTGGCTGTTTCAACCCTGAAAGTCGGCCGCGCGGGGCTTTCCCTCACCACCTTGATAAATGAGACCATATCTGAAGTTATTCCCCAAATTAAGGCAGAAATTGCTTCCATGACCGCAGTGGGTGATAAAATTGAAAAAGAGGTGATTATCACTGAATCGGTTCAAATGACCAAGGTGACGGAAATGGGTGAAACCATCAAGGTGAGAATAAAATCTGTAGATGAAGGAGCAGAGGTATACCTTGCTGATGAAAAAATCGGGACCATTACAGGCGGCGGCTTATTAATAAAATCTAAAATCGGCAGCACTTTGCAATTGCTTATAACAAAAGAGGGGTATCATTCTCGGGAGACTGAAATCAAGGTACAGGATCGTGATCTGGAGATACCCATTCCACCGCTCTTTCGAAAAACTACCATGGCTTTGGATCTCCGCTACACTATTTTGCAATTCGTCGGTTTAGGAGCTGGTCTGCGTTATTATTTTATCAAGGATTGGACCTTTGTGTCGGGTTTGAATTATTTTTATGCCCAGATAGGTGAGGGGCCGGAAGCCAATCCGGTTTTTCATAATGATGTAACTCTTACCATTGGGCAATATCTCCTTTTTAATGAAGATAGTGCCTTTCGTGCGGGTGTTTCTGCCGGATTTGGCGGCATTTTTAACTTTTTTACTGTACCTGAAGCGCCTCTCTATATTGACACCTATTTTGATGTTTTGGGATTGTTTTTTGAGTGGAATTTAAAGGATTTTTTACTCTATTATCAATTTTCATTGCGCTATGTAGCCCCGGTTTTTGAAGATCATATTCAAGAAAAGGGGTATATTAAAAACGGGGTTTTTTCCTTTGGGGCCTGTTTGAAATGGTGAATTATTTATGGAAGAGTATCTGTAATATGATTTGAAACTTTGAAAAATGTAAAAATGATCGATATGTAAAAATGTGTAAAAATAAAAATGTAGAAGCTCGGAGTATAAAGGGGATAGGATATGATAAAAGCTTTTACGATTGTGACATTTTTATGTTTGATTTTTTATGTTTTCACGGCATGTAATATGACCATGTTTCCTGAATCCTTGGTGTATCTTCAGAAAAGAGTGGATTTGAAGAAATATCTACCGGATAATATGGATTGGGTCAATTTTTCTTTGCTTGGTGATGCCTGTTTTATCAATTATAAAACCGATAATTCCTCCGATGATCAGGGCTTGTTTGTTTTTGATGTGAATTTGAACATGATTAACCAAAAGGACCCCTTTATCGGTCGTTTTGACCGTTTTATGATGAAAGAGCAAGGAGGCAGTTATTTATACGGCAATTTGGTTTTTGACAAGGATTTGAAAGGGCCAACCAGTTTTGACCGATTTTCAAGTGCTGTTTTAGGATTATATCCTGACCTTCCAATACCTCCTGGCGGGACGGTTCTGGTGGTTGGAGCTGGGGATATGGGTTCTGTACGCTATATTGACATCTGGAGTGACCATTCTACGTCATTTCATGCGGTTGTTTTTGGTTTAAATTGGACAAGCTATAGCAAACAGGATTTGAATCTCAATGATTATGTGCATCATGATTTTAAACTCTATTATGACGGGAAAACCAATAAAGCCTACTGCGCTTTTTTTGTGGAAGATCATGACAAGTCAAGGGTGGACCTCTTTTGTTATAATGATACTGCTTATTCTCTTCAAAGTTTTGAACTTTCTGCTTTTTTTCAACTTAAAACCGCGACATTTGAATACTGCGATTCCTCGGAATTCTTTTTTACCCAAAAGGGAATCGCTATAATCAGGAATTGGGATCAGGGAATTGTGCTTTATGATTACAGCGGTAAACAGACCGGTTCAGCTGGTTTCAGGGAAGATCATGGAGATATGGAATTTGAAATAAGCGATGATGGAAGCATCATATATGTCTTTAATCGGGAATACCGAATTTTATCAAAACAAAAACTCTGGTGGAAATGATGATTAAAAAAAATATTATTGCTTTGATACTGTGTTTTACCGCGCTTTTTGCCTGGACCCAGGAAACCGCGTCAATACCTCGTAAAATGGCTGTTTTTGTGGTTAATAAAAACTTGAATCAAAAGGACCTTGTGCTTTACAGCAATTCCTTTGTGATCCAGCTGGAAGAGGACCCCGATATTGTGGTTATGGAACCGCTGGTTTATCAAAATCTTGATGAAACAGGTAAAGCCGATAGAACGAAGGAATTAGGCGGTGACTCTTATGTTGAAATCCAGCTGGAAAGTTCTGGCAGCTCAATCATCATCTCATATATGTCCTATGATCTTTATAATGACAGATTGGCCATTCCTGATGCCACATTGCAGGAGGATTCCTCCTTTAGTAATCTGAAACAGAATCTGTTTTATAATGTGATTTCAGAAATTGGCAACAAGTATGAATCCATCACAGGAGAATTAACCATCAAGGAAATCAAAAAATTCACCTTTGATGAAAGCGCTAATGTGATGAAACAGGGAATCAAGATTGTTATTTACGGACTTCCAGGAACGAGGATTACCGGTCTGGAAAAAGAGCATATAATAAGTGAGAACGGAACAGCCATCGCCTATGTGCCTCGATTTACCACACAGAAGATTCAGGGGCATCATTACGATTACTATCCTGCCATAGAAAGTTTCTATATTGAAGACCAGCCAGAGGAAATAATTCTGGAACAAAAGCCTGCGACCCGAATTGCCTTTGATGTGTTTTTGTATCAGCTTGATTATATTGGAGCGAATTTTGCTTTTTATTTTTACCCAAATTTTATTTTTGCTCAAACAGGGGTGACCTATCTTGGAAAAAAATTGATTTTTCCAGTGGAGGATTCTCAATTAAGTCATCTGGAAGCACCGATTTTAAATATCAGCCTTGCCGGCGGTTATTATTTTAATTCTGAAGATCAGTTGCTGCGTTTTTCCTTGAAGCACGGGGCCTTTCTCAGTCTTTTGATAAGTGAGGAATTGGGTGTTCAACCAAACCCCCTGGCCGGTTTCGCGATCAATGTGGTCAGTGCTAATATGGAAATTTCACCCTATCCCAAATTGCGAGCCTTTTTGGAATATTCTCTTGTGGCCTATCTAACAAATGATGCCAATCAGGTGAAACAAGCCATGTATTCTGAAGATAATTCCGATAGTAATGTGATTGGTTATATATTCATGACCCCCTTTATTTTCGACTTGCTTGATATTAAAATCGGTGTTCGTTTTCAGATTTAAAAAATAGGGCCATGGAATCTGGAGAGTGTAAGGGCTGGGAAATATAAGGCCCTGGCAGGGGCTTTTTAAAGACGATTGCATATTTTCCGGAAAATAAGCTTATTTTACCTAATCTCTCTTTATTCTCTTGTCGATTCTAATAATATCAGTATACTTTGTTATAGTTGTCCTGCAAAACAGGGCTTCCGATTGGTTTTAAAAAAATGAGTATAAAGTTTAAAATAATTTTAATCGTGCTTCCTCTGATTTTACTGACCCTGATTTTGACGGTTGTATCATCTTATCAATTTGCCACCAAGGGTATAACTGATATTGCCCAGGAATTCCTTAAATTCAAATCTGAAGAATTCAAAAAACTGGTTGAAAATCAATGGTCCCTTTTAACAAGCTATAATTTGACTGAAAATGAAGAATTTGTGCAAAGCGTGAAAAGCACTATTCAGGCAAATGCCCTGGGGCTCATCAAAAGCCAATCTGAATTGATCTTTGCCCTTGATGCTGAAGGAAATATCGGGTTGTCCACGTCTGAAATAAAAAATGCGGAAGCTGAAAGAAGTATTTATAAAAAGATTTTTGACCAAAAAGAAAGCCGGTTATTTAATCCGGTTTTTGCAGGCAAGGAACGTGTGGCTATTGGCTTTTATTTTGAACCCTTTGACTGGTATTTTTTGATTACAGAAGAAATGGAAACCTTTTATAAGACAGTTACCAACATGACCATCCTTAGTTTGATTATTCTTGTTGCTTCGCTTATTATCAGTACCATTGTTCTCTATTTTTTTGCTTCCTATCTGACTCGGCCCCTTACCAAGGTTGTTAATACCATGAAGGATATTATCAGCTATAATGATCTGACCTCCCGCGTGGTTGTGGAGTATAAAGATGAAACAGGTGAACTGGCCCATACCTTCAATCTTATGATCGGAGAGCTTGAAAAAGCTTACAATCAGATAAAAAGCTATGCCTTTAAATCGGCAATTGCCCAAAAAAAGGAAAAAAAGGTAAGACAGATCTTTCAAAAATATGTACCCCGTGATGTTATTGATCAATTTTTTGCCCATCCTGAATCCATGCTGGTGGGTGAAAACAGGGTTTTATCAGTTTTATTCTCTGATATACGCGGCTTTACAACGATTTCAGAAGGCATGCAGCCCGATGAACTGGTTCAGTCACTGAACCGCTATTTTTCTGTGATGGTCGATATTATTATGGGCCAGAACGGAATAATTGATAAATTCATAGGCGACGCGATTATGGCCTTTTTCGGAGCACCGGTAAAACATGAAAATGATGCCCTGGCTTCAGTTCTGGCTGGGATCGAAATGACCGAAGCCCTTGATACCTTTAATAAAAATCAGGATGAACTTGGTCTTCCGGCTTTTCACACAGGAATCGGCATAAATTATGGTGTGGTCACTGTCGGGAATATCGGCTCCGAGAAAAAAATGGACTACACCGTAATCGGTGACATGGTGAACCTGGCTTCCCGTCTTGAGGGTTTAACCAAGCAGTACAAGCAAAAACTGATTATTTCAGAAAGCCTTCGAAACAAGGTGGTTGATGATGTTTTCTGCCGCATGCTCGATAAGGTTGCGGTTAAAGGTAAAACCAGGGGGGTTAACATTTATTCTGTTGAGCGAAAATTAAACGACGCGTCAAAGAAGGGTTGGTATTACCATGGTGAAGCCATGAGAAATTATTATGGCCGTGATTTTAAAAAAGCCAAAGAGCAATTTAGGGAAATACAAAAATACCTTCCCGGTGATTATATCGCCGAAGTGTTCATGGAACGCTGTGACCGCTATGCCGTGAACCCGCCACCGGAAAACTGGGACGGCCTAGAAAAAATGACCAGTAAATAAAACTGAGCAAAAGGCTGCCCCCGGGTTATTCAAGATAAGGCTCCCAAGATAATCAGTCAACCCTGTACGCATCTTTTTTTCATTTTTTAACAGATTAGAAAAGCTTGGTGATATCAGCGAACAAATTTTTCCAGTATTTTTCCCTCGTTTTCCTGGACACAAATATCTTTAAAAAGATTTTGTCGCGCGAAATCAACAATACCATCGAGGTGAGCCATTATATTCGGTTGTTCCAGACCAGGGGTTCTTTGCATTAATAAACTTGTGTCAAAGTGGTATTCCGGCATGCAAAAATAATCGGTGATAATTTTTCCAACTGTTTTATAATAAAAAACTTCAGTTCTATTTTTTATTTCAGGCTCAGTATCGGTAAATTCATATTCAGGATAACCCAATAAATATAAAAGTCTGCCCAAGAAAAATTCATGAGGATTATTCCGGTGATGTACGATATTGACCTCTGTGAGGTCATTTTGCATGGTCAATGGAAGAATGGCTTTAGCCACATAATCCACAGGAATAATATTGGTACCGGAATTTGAGTTTATATGAATATTGACCTTTGAAACCCGGTTGTTTCTCATTTGCAGATAAAAAAATTGAACCAGAAATTAGGCAAAAGTGTTATGCAAGTACGAATGGGCATTAATTCTGGTCCTGTTATTGCTGGTGTTATCGGAAAGAAGAAATTCATATTCGACCTTTGGAATGATACGGTCAATGTGGCATCCCGCATGGAATCCCATGGTGTTGATGGAGAAATCCAGGTTTCTGAATACACTTATCAGTTATTGAATGCCGACTTTCGTCTGGAACATCGGGGCAACATGAAAATTAAAGGAAAGGGAATTATGGCAACCTATTTGCTCAAATCGGAAAAATCAGGTGCTGAAAGCTCGACTTATAATTCTAAAAAAGATAAAAAGGACTCGAAAAGCCCTGTACCTTCGACCAAGGTTTCATAAGGTTCAGCAATCGATATTTTCACGAACAATCCTCTTGATAAGTGCATTTCATGGTAATTGGGGCCTATAAAAAAATGGTATTAGTTTAGGATAAGTATTCTGGGCGTTGCCTGATAAGCCTGGGGGCTTTCAGGCCGGGCTATGCGGCACTCCGCTATCGCTTCGAAGGTTTTTTACCGG
>JAFGWI010000091.1 GCA_016937215.1 Spirochaetales bacterium
AAATTAATCGTATTTCCTGTCAAAAATTAGAAAATCTACCAAAATTAAATAGAAAAAACACGTTTTTGCGGTGCGGAAAGTGGGATAATCCTTGTTATCCAATTGTCTCGTCATAAAAAGGAACACCGATTCTGATACAGCTGGTAATTTTCACCCCTGAATAATAAGAAAAATTGATTTTTCACCATTTCCCCTGTTTCCAAGATCACCCTAAAGGCCAATGGCTATTTTAGCAACTAGCAGCGCATCCAGAATATTAACAATGCCGTCACTATTAACATCTGCCATATCCACATTGAATTTAACCAGTTTAATACCAGCGCTATACTGAGCAATCAGTAAAGCATCGACAATATCCAATTTTTCATCTTCATTAACATCGCCGAGTTTCATGTTATTGCCTGCTCCGGGTTTCCAAAGCCTAGCGCCGTATTCATAGGCGCCAATGTCCGGGGCGCTGCCTATAAAGCCATCGGTTATACCAGGAATAAGCTGTCCCGCGTTTATAGCCCCTGAGCCGGATAAAGGAACAAAGTTGGTATCAACAGGGTAATAACCGTTATGATAAACTTCAGGTGGCGGATTTTTTCCGTATCCTATTATTCCATCGCACAAATTGTTAATGAGCTTACAACCAGTCATATCCTCGGGGTCACCTAATCCCATATCCCATGACCCCCAATAATTGATACTGTCACCATTATTAAGCAGGGTGTTATTATAAACCAGATTATTATTTGAAGGGGTATTTAACCTTATACCGCTGTCCTTGCAGTTCCAGACAACATTATGATGGATAAGATAATTACTACTGTTGTTATCTATATATATACCACAACCTATAGGCGTGGGATTATCATGAATCCAGTTATAAGCAATCTCCGTACCCTTCCCGTCGGTATTCCAGCAAACAAAGAAGCCGGTGTCTTTGGTTAAAGGCTTGATATTATACATATGATTATAGACAAATTGGCTATTGGTGGTTTTATACATCATGAATATATAACGGCCAGTATCATAGAGAGTGTTATAGGAATATGTATTTGAGTCAGCAGGCCACCAATCTCCGGAGTTAATGGCTGCCGCGTAGATAGCCATATAATTAACATCATGGATAATGCAATTGCTTACACTATTGTGGTGACCGGCAACGGTTATACCGTTACCGGCACTGTATTGTATTTCGCTATTTTTCCAGACATTATAAGACCCGGAAACAAAATTTGTGTAACCGCCGGCCGTGGACCAGCCATCGGCTTCCCTGAAATGATTAACATAGAGCGCATGAATGTTATCTATCGTACAATAATGGGCCTCCTCCATACTCACAGCAGAGGCAAAAATATCAATATCCTTCACTTCTACGTAGGTTTTATTATCTAAAATAAAGGCGTAGTCACGCTGCTTAACTTCCACAAGCAAAGAATCAGGCGATGAATTATCCGGCGCCCACAGATAAACAATTCCCGCTTCTGTGTCCAAAAACCACTCACCGGCTGTATCTAGTCCAGCCAGCGCGCCAAAGAGATAGTACAAATTATCATCTTTGGGTATTAAATTACTATCTCCCCCGGGCCCGGGAAGCGCGGGTGAATAAGTTAATTCTTGCCCCGGTTTATAAGAAGTAATCTCGCGGGTAAAACAGTTCCATGCAAGGCCTGGTGCTATATGGAAATAAGCGCCGGTCCAGTCCCCGGAAGGCAGGTTGCTATCGACCAATTTAGTATCATTGGTTCCATAACCGGTATTTGCTCTCGGCATAGATAAAAGGGCTTCTACCCCTATTCCTGCATTAGGCCAGCGGGCCTCATTCATCATCTGACCATTTACAAAGAGTTGTATGAATGATTTATTGATACTGGTCATATAGATGTTTCCACTATGGCTTTGCCAGTTTCCGGAAACAACATCTGCCCCGTTTACAATAACCTTTTCATTATTATAAGCCCTAAAGCGAATGGGGCTGTCCGATGTTCCTGAATGTGCTGGTATGATGGTTTCCCGGTAAGTTCCTTCTCGAATATAACAGGTATCTCCGGCATTTATAATTGCGGCAGCCTTCTGAATTGTGAGAAAAGGTTCGGTAATGCTTGCGCCGCTATTTGTATCTGATCCATTTTTGGCAACATAATAGTTTTTACCAAAAAGCATGGTTCCGCCAAGGCATAAACACAAAATAAAAATAGCAATTTTAATAATTCTTTTGTTTAAAACATTTGTATCAGATCTGTAATCCATAAATTCTCCTTTATCTTATCCTTTTGTTTGATTATAAAAATCAATTCATCATAGATAATAAAGGAAAATGACGATCTATCTTTATGGAATAAGATTCCACTTTATTTAAAAAATAATCTACATTTTCTGATTTTTCTAAACATAAATCCATTTTGAAATAAAAATCAGGATTTACCGGACTTTTTCAAGTTTTGTTTTTTATAACTGTAAGGAGAAAGGCCTTCGAGCTCTTTAAAGATTCGTCCAAAATGGGTCAGACTATTAAAACCCAAAAAAAATGCTACTTCCTTCACCTGCCAGTCGGTTGCAGATAAAAGCTCTTTAGCCCGCGTGATTCTGAGCAGGTTTAAGTATTGTTTAAAGGAGAGCGCCATTTTATTTTTTAATATAAGAGGAATCTTACTCACGGAAATCCCGGTTGCGTTATTCACTTTTTTTAATGAAAGTTCTGGATCAGTAAAATTATCCTGAAGAAACCCAAGGAGCTTCTCTGTTTCGATTTCACTATGGTTTATAGCATCTGTTTTTTTCAAAGAAGCAAGAGTTGGACAAGCAGAAGTGAAAACACTGCCTTTAGCCGGAAGCCGGAGCCGAAGCAGCAGAACAAGATTAATAATGAATAGGACTAATAAAGTAAGAATAATGACTAACAAAAAAGGTGAAGATGATTGTTCAAAAACAAGACCCGATACTTCGACCATTTCTTCTGTATCAAGAGGCATAAGCCGGGTGTTTTGAATTTCTATATTAACCAGCCTAGTATAAAAAGGAATATCATGGAGATCTATTTCGCTTAAATGGTTCTCTCTATACCACCAGTCGGGTATGATGAAATCCGTAATTTTCAGCCTAAGCCAGTCTGCCTGTAATGAAGCCATCTGTTCTGTATAACAATAGGAAAGGGGCGCTTCTTCCCGGCTAAATCCATCCAGGTAAAAACGTAATAATATCCTTACATTTGGATTAACCGCTGTTTTAATCCGAATCTTCAAATATTGATAATTGGCAATATTTATATATTCCCTGTTTCTGAAATAAATAGCAACTCCCGCGTAAGGGTATCTGGCCCCTTCTTTTAAAATGTAACTGTAATTAATACATTTCCAGTCCTCCATAAGGGCTGTTACTCGAGAATTCCCCTTATCAACATCATCATCCTGATCTGTTAAGGGATAAGCGATCAGATCGGAAAGCGGGAATTTTAGTTCAGGAGGAAAAAAGATGTACAAAACACCAAGGGATAACATCCCAGCTAGTATGAAAATAGCTGAGAGCAAAAAAATCCTGTACAATCCTTTTGTCTTTCTTAAGTCTGCTGTAATCACGTCGTATCCATTTTCAACAACAGAATGATAGCAAAAAAAAATAAATCCTTCAAGGAAGGATACTTTGAGCCAGTGTTTTCCGGGGTCTAAAACTTTATCTTTTTACAATATAGGAAAATATGATTTTTATTTGGTGCAAAAAAAATAGAAAAAATGACTGAAAATCGCTTTTATACGATCCTGGCGATTATTGTTGACAAATCTCAGATGTTTGAATACTGGGAATCACTTATGAAACAGGCTTACGCGTTAGGGATAGGAGGGGGGTAAGCCAATTTTTCAAAATTGGCGCAGCCAACAGAAAGGCGGTCCTAAATGGCCGACTTTCTGGTCGGAGCGTGAGTGGAGTTAGGCATTTTTTTCCAGAGCCTGAAAAGCCCGGCCTCGGCCCAGTTTTCCTGAATAAAGGCTGGGGAAATGCCTAGATCTTAATCAGAGCAGGACAAAAAAAGTTAAGCTGAATCAGAAGTTGTCCGATAATTAGACTAAGCGCGCGTAATACCAATTATAAAAAAAGTACGTAGAAAATTAAAAAAGAGCGTGACATCCAAAAAGTTTGATTGTAAAAATGCGATTGGTAATTTTTCAATGCACCATGTTTTACCCCTTCCAGGCTGCTTACGGGCAGCCTTTTTTTGTTTATGATTAAAATTCAATAATAAAGTAATACTTCCTCCATAATAGACAGACCAAAAACTTCCATGCTATTATCATCAGCGAGAAAATATAGATTTTACCAATCAGGCTTAAACGGTCTGAATCTTGAGGAGAAAAATCATGAAGATAATGAAATTCGGCGGTAGTTCGGTCGCCAATGGTGAACGTATCAAAAATGTCGCCGGAATTATTCAGGATGAAATGAAAAAAGGCCATGTGGGCGTGGTTCTATCAGCCATGAAAGGTGTAACAAACCTTTTGATTTCCGCGTCGGAAAAAGCTGAAAAAGGAAATAAAGGCTTTCTTAAGGATTTAGAGGAAATTGAATCGAAACATGAAGAGGCTGTTGGCTATTTATTTTCTGCTGATTCCGGAAAATCCATAAAGGAGAAGATTAAAAATCAGCTCCATGAATTACGGGATGTATTGCACGGGGTTGAACTAATTAAGGAATGTTCTAAACGCAGCATGGATTTTATCATGAGTTTCGGTGAAAAATTGAGCTGTCAGATCATGGCGGCTTATTTGAATTCTCAGAAAATCGAATCGCAATTCATTGATTCCAGCAAAGTGGTGCGAACTGATAACACCCATGGCAATGCTTCGGTGAATTTTGAAGTGAGTTACAGTAATATTCAGGAAATTTTTAAATCGATGAAAGGAATCGCCGTTATCACTGGTTTTATCGCTTCCACGGAAGATGGGATTACAACAACTCTGGGCCGAAACGGTTCGGATTACACAGCCGCGATTTATGGCGCGGGTTTGAACAGTGAAATAATTGAAATCTGGACCGATGTGGATGGGGTTTTGAGTTCTGACCCGAGGGTCGTTAAATCTGCTTTTGTGGTTCCTGAAATCAGTTATGAAGAGGCCATGGAATTGTCGTATTTTGGGGCTGAAGTTATCCACCCCTATACCATGATTCCAGCGGTTGATAAAAATATACCAATTGTGATCAAAAATACCTTGAATCCTTCTGCACCAGGAACAGTGATTGCCAAGGATGTGAAGCGACATAATAATGTCATCACTGGAATTGCCTGTATTGATGATGTTGCTATCGTGAATATCGAGGGCGGCGGAATGATGGGTATACCTGGAATGGCTTCGCGAATACTTGATGAAATTGCTAAAGCATCGATTAACATCATCATGATTTCTCAGGCTTCTTCGGAACACAGCATTTGTCTGGTAATGAAACAAAGCGAGGCTTTGAAGGCAAAGGAAGTTTTGGAAAGCAAACTCAAGGATGAAATCAGGCATAAGATGATTCATCAAATTAGTTTGCGAACCGACCATATTATTATCGCGGTTATTGGTGAAAATATGCGGGGAACGCCAGGAATTTCCGGAAAGCTTTTTAGTTCTCTGGGCGAGAATGAAATCAATATTTATGCTATTGCCCAAGGGTCTTCGGAGCGTAATATCAGTGTTGTTGCGTTGAAAAAAGACAAGGAAAAAGCCTTAACAAGTTTACATAAAGCTTTTCTTGAATAGAATTGAGGGCATCGCCGAAAAATCATCAATGTTTTTTCGGCGGATTTTTTAACCCTTTAAATTAATTAAAATTAGTACTTGTCGAGTTGAATCGCAATTTAACCAGGAATGGGTTAGGGATAAGAGGCATGCTTTGCCCTTTTTGAAAAAATGGCAAAGCATGTAAATAGTGAATGCTAATGAACATTCACGCCAGTAGTGAATGCCAATGAGCATTCACGCCAATAGTGAATGCCAATGAACATTCACGCCAATAGTGAATGCCAATGAACATTCACGCCAATAGTGAATGCCAATGAA
>JAFGWI010000092.1 GCA_016937215.1 Spirochaetales bacterium
AGCGACAGCGAAGTGCCGGATAGCCCGGCCTGCCATGCCCCCGGGCGGCAGGCAACGCCCATAAAAGCATGGGAACTAAACAAACACAAATAAAGTTGTTTTAATTGGAGTTGATTGCAAAAGTCTGACATTGACTATAGAATAGCATTTCTAAAGTAATAAATTAAAATTCGCAAACAAGATAACTAGTCAGCCATTTTTATGATTTTTTAAAACCTCAATTTTGCAAGAACCGCAATAATCGGTCATTTTAAAAATATAAAAATTACAAAGAGTCTTTTTTGTGAAAGAGGTTGATAAAACCGGTTTTTTGGGTTATTAATAACAAACTATACCAAAAGGCATGTTTTTTAAATCGGCTATTTGGGTTATCTTCAGATGGGAAATATTTTTAATAAGGTGGACAAAGGATATGAAAAAATTACTTTTATTGATAATGGCTATAGTCGTTATCTTATCGTGTACAATTAACAATGAAGCTTTGGGTTCTGTAAAGAATGAAGCTTTGGGTTCCATCAGGTTAAAATTTGCAGAGAGTTTAAGCAAATCTCATGAGCCTGGTATTTCTTATGAAATTGAGAAATTAGGCATCAAGGGTCTAGGGCCTTTATCGGCTAATTTTTATGAAGAACTATCTAAGGATGAAACGGAATTTGTTCAAAACGAGTTAATCATTGGTGAATGGAAAATTACAATCGATGCTTATAATGCTCAAGGGGATTTAGTTGGATCTGGAAGCACTTTGGTATTTGTTCAGGCAAACGCCGTATCTGAGGCTTCATTAGTTATTCATCAAATTAATGGTTTAGGTTTGTTTCAAGTAATAGTAAATTTTCCAAAAACAAATAATATAGTGTATTACGCGCAGGGAGAACTATTTTCTGAAGAAAATGATTCAATTCCCATTAATTTTTCACTTTATGGTGACTTTTTAATGACTGATGATATCAATTTGCCGCCAGGTTCTTATGGGTTAGAAATTAAAATTTACGGGGGAAACATAAATCCTCAGAATTTGGTTTTAGCAAGATATGAAGCTGTTCAGATAGCCAGCAATAAAAAAACAACAGCTCAATATATTTATTCTCAGGAAAGTGGTTCTATGGAGTTGACAGTGGGTTCGGATTTGCCGCAGCAGGTCGTCATGGAATTCAATAATGTGCAGAACGAATTGGGAGTTGATCAAATTATGAATGTTGAAGCTTTAATTGATCGACCCGTGGATTCCTATAATTGGTACATTAATAGTGAATCCGTTGATGGTTTTTATCAAAACTCCATTTTAATTTCAGGAAGCGATTTTAGTGTAGGTTCAGTAAATTGGGTTGATCTAGTCATTAAAATAGGTTCTTACAAGTATTCAAAGGGTTTTTATTTTATGGTCAGAGAGGCTATAGTGGTGAATCCTCCAGTAAGTGATTCCAAGAGGCTTGAAGCTCTTGTTGTCAACCATACTTCAACTAATGCCCAAAATATTCCTGATGAGTTTATAGCAAAAATAAAAACCGATTACACTATTCATATTGCAGGACAGTCCCATGCAGGCCAATTAGCTTCTTTTGGAATGAGGGAATTGAGTAGGAATAATGGAGATCGTTATCTTTATAATGAGAGAACAACTCAAAAATCCATCCCTTATCATTCAGATACTGAAATAAATATAATACGGGGATTGCCTTTTTCTAGCGCCGCGGATCAGGAAGAAAGGTTTGATAATGAGTGGTTTGTGAGACCTCATCATTATTTTGGGGGAACCATTAATAATGTTAATTGGGATAGATCTCAAGGACCATATCGTATTGAGGAATATTTGGATGATAACTATGCTAAATATCTTTCAGGGGAGGCACCTCTTGTTAATGTAGCTATGCTAATATTTTGTGCTGAATTTGCCAATATATGGAGTGGGATTGAAAATTACCTTGAAGGTTATTTGTCAGCTATGGAGAATCTGGAAAAAATGTATTCCGCGGAAGGTTCAAAGGGAAGGGATAAAGCTACAGCTGTTCAATTCATCTATTCTACAAATCATACCCAGCATAGAAATCATCCTTATGGATCTGGGGAGACCCAATACGCAGATGAAAAAGGAGCCCTTGTCTGGCGGGTGAATCAGGTTATAAGAGAATATGCTGTTGCCAACAAAAAAATTCTCTATGATTTTGGCGATTTGGATTCCTGGGGGTTGACAAATGGTCAGGGCTCTACTATGAGTGATTTTGATCGAAATGGTGTTTGGGAATTATCGAAGCCGATTACCCATGATATCAAATTTTATGGAAATATTGAGACAATTCAATTTTATCCAGCCCATGATGTTTGGGGTCCCTATACATTTCAAAATGTTGAAGGATTTACTAATAACAATTATCATACAAGAGTGGAACATGCGGAACTAAAAGCCGCAGCTTTTTGGTATTTGATGGCAAAAATTGCCGGTTGGGAAGAGTGATTTATTTTATATAATGAGTTTTTGTAGTTGAATAACTGAATCCCCTATGATAAAAATAGGGGATTTTTATATTTAAGAGCTTTCAAATCTGTTCCTCTCAAAGTATATGAGAGAAGATAGTGTTCAACAAAAGCGATAGGAAATTTTAAAGTTGTTTATATGAAACTACAAAGGTCAAAAAAAATATTAGCTATTGCTTCTGGTGGGGGGCATTGGATTCAGCTGTTACGCTTGAGGCCCGGATTTGAAAATCTTGATGTCATTTATATTACTGTTAGCAAGAATTACTTAAACGATATTTCTAATGAGAAAGCTTTTATTGTTAATGACGCTAATCAATGGGAAAAATGGCAGGTTTTAAAATTGTGTTTTAATATGTTCCGCTTGGTTTTAAAAATCAGACCTAATTATGTGATTTCAACAGGAGCCGCGCCTGGTTTTTTTGGCATCTTATTTGGAAAATTATTTGGTGCTAAAACGGTCTGGGTTGATAGTATAGCCAATGTTAAAGAAATATCATTGTCAGGAAGGTTGGCTTCTCGATTCTGTGATCACCGGTTCACCCAATGGAAAGAATTGGATGGTAAAAACGGCTTTGTTTATAAAGGAGCGGTTATATGATCTTTGTTACCGTGGGAACACAGGGGCACTTTGACCGTTTTATTCGATTAGTCGATTTATGGGCTGTTGATAAAAATAAGAGTATTATAGCTCAGATTGGAAATTGTCAATATAAACCGAAAAATATAGATTTTGTGCCTTATATGAGTTCGTGGGATGTTGAGCAAAGAATAAAAAGCGCTGATGTGGTAATTTCTCATGCAGGTATGGGGACTATAATTACCGGTTTGAAATATAAAAAACGAATTCTCGTTTTTCCAAGGCTTTCTCGTTTTTTTGAGCATAGAAATGACCATCAAGTTGACACGGCAAAGGCGTTTTTAAAGTTGGGTTATATTGATGCCGCTTTTTCTGAGGCGGAATTGATTGAAAAACTGGGTTGTATTGAAAATCTAAACCCTATTACTCAGGATATCAGTGATTATGCGTCAAGGGAATTATTATCAGCTTTACGTTCCGTGTTTTAGAGTTCTATGAAAGTTTTGATATTAATCTCATCAAAAAATTATCATTATTTGAAACTCTTTTAAAACTGAAATTATGTAGGAATGATAAAAATTGCGGGTAAGTTATTTTGTTGCTGGATAATCATTTATTAATTTACAGCTGTCTGCTAATTGCTACTGTCTGGTCTTTTGCAATTAGCACATTTAATTAAAATTTTAGTAATTTAATACAATGGTATTATAGTAATATTTTTATTATTTTGATAAACTTGTATTTATAATATTTTTTTATTTATTAATTAGGAGTGTCAATGGATCAAAAGATTGTTAATAAGGAAGAAATTATTGAGAATGTTAAAGAATTTATTATCAATAATTTTCTTTTTGGTGATAATTCACAAGCACCCAAAGGTGATGACTCTTTTATGGAATTGGGGATTATAGATTCTACTGGAATTCTGGAAGTTATAAATCATATCGAAAGCCAATATTCAATTGCGGTGAACGATGATGAATTGGTGCCAGAGAATTTGGATTCACTCAATAATATTGCCGTTTTTGTATTAAACAAATTGAAATAATCGCAAATTTATTATAATTCAGGCTGTTGTTTTTTAACCCTTTTCAGAAAAAATATATTTTTGAGGCTCTTTCAAAACTGAGATTTTGTAAGAGTAATAAAAAGGTGGATAAGTTAATTTATTACAGGATAATACGTTACTAATTTTCAGCCAGCTGCTGATTGTTAATGGCAGGAATTTTGGAATTAGCTTTTTTGTATTTGTTTAGCAAAGAGTTATAGCTGTGCTAAAAACGTTAGGGATTGTAATAATAGCATGTTATTTTTTCAAAAATAACATGCTAAAACCCGCAGGCGCGCTTTTTTCGCGCCGAGGATTTCGAAGCGAAGCGGAGTTATGGAAAGCCTGGCCTGCTGTAATGAAAT
>JAFGWI010000093.1 GCA_016937215.1 Spirochaetales bacterium
AAATAGTCAGCCAAAGCGTTTTCCTGCGGATAATTTCCGCAGGAAAACCTTCGAAGCGACAGCGAAGTGCCGCATAGCCCGGCCTGATAAGCCCCAGGCTTATCAGGCAACGCCCAACATACTTACGCTAAACAAATACCATGTTTTTCGTATAAAAATGGTTTTTAGAAGCGTCCGTAAATCTTCAAGTTAAAAAAATAATAAAGTAAGGGCCGGGCTAATCCCCGGCCCGAAAACGGTATGCTATTTAGTTCTGAACTTCCATACGTACATTATCGATAAAAACATCGCCCGTACTATTGCCGAGATTGAATTCAAAACGCGCGTTACTATCAGTCACTTGTGTCATGGAAAAGGTGTAAGTAAATGTAGTTGCCGCACTGGTTAACGCAAAATCATCGCCTCCATAGCTTGTATAGGGACTGTTGATCTGTCCGATATTCATGTTGATGCTTCGGTTAATATCTGACCAGGCATCAAAGGTGATCACATAGGATTTGCCATTCTCCACGGTCAAAGCTGCCTGGCTTAACTGAACATTCCAGGCCTGGCTGCCTCCTGCATTAATAATGACCTCCATGACACCACCGCTTGTCTGGTTCCAGGCAGAAGCGCCTTCATAGATCGCAAGGCTCCAGCCATTGGAATTATTGGTAAAATTACCGTTTTCAATCATGTTAGGATCATAGATTTCACGAAGGTAAACATTATCAATATAAACATCAGCTGTTTCTATTCCCAGATTGAATTCAATACGCGCGTTAGTATCACTTGCTTGTGTCATGGTAAAAGTAAAGCTATAGGGAGACAGGTAAGTTGTATACTCACTCAGGTTGACTGTCGCCCCGCCGTAACTGGTATAGGGATTATCGGCCATTCCAATATTCACATTGATGCTTCGGTCGATTGCCGCTGCCGCCTCAAAAGAAACAATATAGCTTTTGCCGTTTTCCAGTGTCAAACCGGCTTGAGTGATCTGAATGTTCCAATCCTGACTGCCGCCTTGAGTAATTAATGTATGCATCTCACCATTGACATTATGCAAATTAGCCGAAGCCCCATTATACACATTCAGGTTCCAGTTATCTAGATTGTTATTGAATTCACTGTTTTGAAGCTGACTGTTATCAATCCTGATATGGTCAACATTGTAGTTCGCCCCGTTAAAGCTTACCTTTATTGGTGTTCCGTTAGAAGGCGGTACATAGACATTGTAGAGTGTTGCTGTTTGCCAGTTAACCCAGCCGCCAGTATTCCATAGAGGAATTGTTCCAAGAACAGTATCGCCCATACTCAAGGTGACACTTTTTCCACCCTGACTGTCATTGCTTGCGAATTTCACGGAAATATCATAAACACCTTCGCTTACATATACGATGGAATAATTCAACCATTCACCGTTTTGAATATAGCCGATGCCGTAAGCCTGGTTGGATTCATTATAGAGCACATCAACCTGGCTGTTTTTGTGCGGGGCCCCTGCCAAATTCATATAGCTTGTGTCAAAATAACTAACACCCGATCCGCCGACATCAAAATCTTCCAGTTCAATTATGCCGGGAACCGATAGCTGATAATTCGGAAACAAATATAAAGGTGTTAACTGAAATTTGTCTAAATTGAATTCCGCTGTATCAATAACAAATCGGAGGGAATGCTCGCCTGAGCTGATATGAAAATCGGGAAGATCAATGGTTTGGTAATTATTGTAACCACCGGTCGACGGCAGGTTGATGGCTTCACTGACAGTTGTTCCGTCTAACACAAAATGAAAGCTGCCATTATTACCAGGCGATGAATATGTAATATGTGGCACAAAGCCAAGACCATAATCCACATTGATTGTGTACTCCAGCCATTCACCGGCAGCTGTCCATCCCACAACATAATCGCTTGGGTCAGCGACACTGTCGTTGTGACCCAGGTCAACCTGTGTTAAGCGATATCCGCCTCCGGAATTCTGGGTGGTACTGTCATAATAAGCATTATTCTGTCCGCCGAAATCAAAATCCTCAGCTTGTATATATTGCGAAGAGGACAACATATTCTGAGGAATCGAAGGTCCCCGTCCGTAAACCTCACCGGAAAAACGGAGATCATCAATACGGTAATTATCACCGATCTGGGCGGTGGAAATAACGATTCTAACATGCCAATTGGAATAGCTTTCATTCATGCGGTGCTGTAAACCAGTGGATATTGGAAAACGGGCTGTTATCCAGGACCCAAGACTGGCGCTGTAATCTGAAAAATCCAGGGTGCCAATAATATAATCTTCAATATAAATATTCAGCGTGCCATAGCCACCTGGATTTGGTGTAATCGGAGAGGGAATATAAATATCCAGACTGATTTCATTTGACAGGACATCGAACTCTTCGGTTGAAAAGGCCGGGCTGATGATTTCCATATCGTTTCCTGTGCCATTGATTTTCAGCGAAAAAGCGCCTTCTGTTTTGGTAACATAGTCATTGGACAAATTAGCACTGGAAGATGTCCAGGGCAACCCCGGTCGTTCAAAACTAAAAGGATCATCAGGATTGGTCACATGGATTTCAACACTTTCCTCGGCAACAAGGCCGTCGTCATCGGTGGCTTTCACCGTAATGATGAAGGTACCGGAATATTCAGGAATAAACTCCGCGCTTTGGGGCAAAGCTTCATCAAGATCAACATCTCCCGAATCAACAAAGCTGTCATTGCTTTTATAAACAATGGAATATCCAAGGCTTTCGAGTTCACCGGCTTCATTTTTCCAGTTCAATGGATCATCACCATTGATGGTAATCAGGACTGTGTCTCCGATAATGTATTCACTGCCATCGGCTGGTGACAAAAGTTCAACTTCAGGTGGATTAACTTCAACAACAGTGTAGGTAAAAGGATCACTTGTAAAAGTGTCGGATTCAAAATAATGATTATCCAGAACGGTTCCTTCTATCGTTACCGTGAAAACACCGGCTTTCGTGGGAATGATTGACCCGACAAAAGGAAGTGATTCAAAACTGTCGTTTTGAGAATGAGGCAATGCTCCATCGTCAATAGCAACCCTGCATTTGGCTGCTTCAACCCAACCATCGCTGTCAGATGCTTCGACCGCGTAATAAATAGGCTGGCCCACCGCGAATTGGGGAAATACCTTTGGGAAATAAATAGTATCCACTGTGGGGATATTCTTGTCAGCAACACGAATGAAGACGCGGTCAGTATCAACCAGAACCATTCCATTGTATCCTTCCACAATCAAAAGATAATCACCTAGGGGAGGCGCTTCCCAGGTACATTCATAGGGTGTACTGAAACTCTCGTTCAAGTATTGGGGTAATCCATCGGGTAAAAGCTGATAATAAAACTTCGCGCTGGTGATGGAAAGCGAATCACTTGAATTGACAGCGCTCATTTCAATTGCTTCTTCATCAAAAGCGAAAACCTTTTCTTCCGCAGGCAATACAAATTCGATAGACTCGCTCACCGAGATATCTGGCAGCCCAGGATTTGCGGGAACAGGAACGTCGGTTTTCACAAGCGGGCTTAAAGGATCACCAATCAAATTGGCATTGAAATAAAGCTGCCGTTTAACCCGGTAATTACCGGCATTCCCATTAAAGTCATCAGGATAGCTTGTTAAAATATCATTTTTGGCTTTTTTCAACAAATTACCAACAGCCCTGTCTTCCTGGGGATTTGTAGAAGCTTCAATGGAGTGAAAAAGCATTCGTGTTAAATAGGTCTCAATACTTTCCGGCCAGCCAGTTGAAGTATGGCCGATATAAGCATAGGCCCCATGAGGTGTTTGAGCGGTAATGGCCCTTGTAAAACTGTCCTTGGGATTATAGGGCGAACCGACCTTGAAATTGGCCGCGCTGCAACCCGTTGTATACAGAAAAAAATAGGATGTGTTGGTCAGATAGCCACCAACATTATTTGAGTTCATACTAATGATTCCGTAAGGATCGGCATGTTGCCCGTTAAGAAGTATTTCATGATTATTTGAATTGATGGCATCCCTTATGCCTTGGGCATCATAGGTGTCATCGACTTCAAAGTAAGTCGTCTTGGAATATCCGGCGCCGGCTAAGGTGCTGTCAAAAGCAGCGTTTAAAAGATCGCCATTAAACAAGTCCCAGTCGTCATAGTCCCTGGTGTGCTCGGTGCCCACCATTAACACATCGGTCGACGGAGGGGCTAATTCATAGCTGATGATTTTAAAAATATGATTTTGTAATTCACCAATACTTCCGGCTAAAATCCGGCCCACAGGTACATTTATCGTCAGATCCAGAAGGCCATAGTCCTGACCATCTGTCATTTCGCCATAGCGTGTATCGCCGTCAAAATTGAAATTACCACCCAGACAGGAATAATAAAGGTCTGATGCCGCGGAAAAATAGGAAAGCGCCGATGAGCCAGTTCCATAGTCAAAATCACCATCTTCCGAAACAATCAAATGACGCACCGGAACCAGATTGGTGGTACCGACTATCACCACATATTTCGTGTTATGCTCATACCAGTATTCGAAAATAGCTTTGCGGATTTCCTCCTGCTTATCAACCCCGTTCCAATCCGGATTGGCCCAGATCTCCTCGACCGACAAATAAGAACTTGTAAAGCCCTGGCTGTCACGTAAATCCAACAGAGGCTGACAAGTGCTTTCAAAGGCTTCAGGACCTATCATTAAATAATTGGTCGCGCCAAGTGAAAAGCATAAACCCAATAATAATAAAATTATTGTCCTTTTCATTTTTTTCTCCTTTTCTTTTATAATATTTTTATGTTCATCCAAACTGTGTTGGTAGATGCATAGGCTTATCAAAATCATCGCAACACAATCTGGAGACGTCACCTATTAGAGAATTGCAGCATTCAATTTTTTCTTATAAGCAAAATATATGAGTTATAAGCGTATAAAATTAAAATGAACCATGAAGATAAAATTGTAATGAGTTTTTTTTTAAATTTATATATATATCCGGTAAAATGCTTATAACCCCGAAGTGGATTGTTAATAGAAAGATGCTATGATAAAATGGATATTTTTGCAACTAAAATCTCACATTCTTAGGTAAATTGTTAATAAAAGAGCCAATTGCAAAAGTCCTGACATTTTTTCAGCACTCCTAATGCTTCAAATAAAACCCTGATTCCTTCGGCTTTATCCTGAAGATAATACAAGGGCCCCATGAGTCAACCACCACCTGCAAAGCAGGTGGCTTGTTGACCGCCCTAAAAGGGCTTCCCCAGGGGGTTCTCATCAGGGGGCGTTTGAAAAAGCCACGCAAAAATATTGATAAACTGCAGGATCAATTGTTTACTTTAAAAGGCAAAGCCTCCCTGTTACCACCTGCACAGCAGGTGGCTTTTTCTTTTAGTAAAATCAAATCATCGTGATTATCCTCAAAGGAAAGCTCACAGGCATCGCCTACTCTGTCAGAGGCGAGCTTGGCCCCGCTTTATTTTTCATGTTCCCAGGCCTGCTTAATATGAGCGGGAACCAAGTCGATCAAATTAACAGAATGGCCAGAAGCGGCGAACCAGAATGAACAAATCCCATTGGCTAAGCCTCCCTTTTTCATCATCGCTTGAATAATCATCGATGATTGTGTTTCTCTTGCTTGTTCAACCCTCCTTAGCCTTCCTGCCATCGCATGGCAAGGCCATTACTGTTCACTTTACAATGGGATTTTCGATGTTCATAAACCAGATAAAGGGCTATATCCACACCCGCTTTCAGCCATGATGGCGACTGAAAGCTCGGGGCCAGTGAAAAAATGATTTTACCTCCGCTATGATGAAGCACCTCCAGATCCTCCCGGGTCACCAGCATTTTCCTGTCCGGTTTTGAAAGCTGACCAAGCTCCAGAGCCTTCCAGTCGTAGGCCTGTTCCTTGAGAAAACTGCCCAGGAGTTGAACCGGCCGATAACGATGAAGGGCATAAATACTGGTCTCGATGCTTTTCCCACGCCCCCGGGTTTCAAGAACTTCCATGTTCAGGTCCTGCACATAGGGGTGGCGTAACTGCTGCTCCTGCTTCTCGGCTTTGGCTTTGTTCTGGAATTTCTTTTCAAAGGATTTTAAAACCCGCAGGTTCACACCCATCTCCAGGGCTGTGGGGTCTTTGCGAAGATCGGTGGATTTGAAACTTCCCCGGACAGAGGGTCGCAGACTGAGGATGTTTCCAAGGTCGATCGATTTTCCCTGGCTCAGTTCATAGAGCAGAATCTCCTCCAGAAGGCTGAGCATTCCCATAATGTCCGGGCCCGTAAGGCTGGTGTTGGCCATGACCATGCGCTTTACCAGTTCATCGCGGTCAATATTGCCGGTGGTCATGGTCCTTGCAATAAAGCGGGAACTGCCTCTCAAGGGGTTTTTCACAAGATAAAAGGGAACAGGCATCTGTACCTCCTTTGAATTGGGTTGCCCCACAGGGGCTTTCAAGCGTGGCGCTTCCCCGGATCACTAACAAATGAAGGACTAACTCAATTATAATCCATTTCCAGGGCTTGTGAAAGTATTTCTATTAAGCTTGTTCATATTTTATTTTTAGGAGCTTTATATATTATTTTGGAATTTCTTATATGTAATTATTAAGTACTCTATATATAATTTTTACGATCGTGAAAATTAATTTTAAGGGACGTAAAAATAATATTTTAAGTCCTTAAAATATTCATATGACGTACTTAAAAAAATTTATTTCCTGGTGAATAAGCTAATGCTTATTAAAGAAATCAGGATTTCCCATTAAGACCATGAGATCTCTTTCCCTTAAGCCAAGACAGAGTTTGAAGCGCGGCAATTAGTTTTATTTTGGCACGAACACTTTGCAAGGCAGATTCGAAGAAGAGGGATGTATTTGTTTAGCTGGTTGTTACGTTGGGCGTTTCCTGCTTTCATTTCATTACAGCAGGCCAGGCTTTCCATAACTCCGCTTCG
>JAFGWI010000094.1 GCA_016937215.1 Spirochaetales bacterium
CCGAGCAGTAAATGCGGAGCATTTATGACCAGGCCCTGTCGTTCCTCCTCAGAATGACATCGGTTACTTTTTACGACTAGCTATATAGTTAGATATAAATCCCAGGGTTTTAATTGGGTAAAAACGTGGAAAGGCGTTAGGGATTGGAGGGGGGCAGGGCCCATTTTTCAAAATGGGCCCTGCCAACAAAAAGCCGGCGTTTTCAGCCGGCTTTTTGGTCGAAGCGTCAGCGGAGTCCCGCAAAGCCCGGCCTGCTGTAACAACGTGAAAGCAGGCAACGCCCAATTGTGAAATCTTGAAAAACATTGTAATATCCTGTCGTTGCGTCAAACCACTCAAATCATTATGATGATAAGTCTACTGGAATGGGTCTTGAAATCCGGCAGATCATGAAAGGGAAGTTATGATAGTTGTATTAAAACATAATATTAATGCAGATGAAAAAGCCTTTGTCAGGGAATTTCTTGAAAGCCGTGGTTTTAAAATTAAGGAAATCGTCGGTGAAGAAGAAACCATTTTTGGCGCGGTGGGCATTGTAGGCCTGGATAAACGCGAAGTGGAAGTTCTGCCTGGTGTTTCTAATGTCATACCCATTACCAAGCCCTATAAGCTGGTTTCACGGGAATTCAAAAAGGATGATACGATAATTCAGGTTGGACCGATTAAAATTGGCGGTAACCGGGTAGTAACCATGGCAGGCCCTTGTTCTGTTGAATCCAGGGAACAAATACTGGAAACAGCCCACATGGTCAAGGAATCGGGCGCGGTTATTTTACGCGGCGGGGCTTTCAAACCCCGAACATCACCCTATGCTTTTCAGGGTTTAGGCGAAGAGGGCTTGAAGTATTTAAAATTGGCAGGTGAAGCGACTGGCATGCCGGTTATCACTGAAATCGTGTCTATTACCCATGGCGATATGATGAAAGAATATGTTGATATTTTGCAAATCGGCACCCGAAACATGCAGAATTTTGAGCTTTTGAAAATTGTCGGCGGCTTGGGAAAGCCGGTTATGCTTAAAAGGGGATACGCGGCAACGATTGAGGAAATGCTCATGGCGGCTGAGTATCTGGCTGCCCATGGTTGTGATGAAATCATGTTTTGTGAGCGGGGTATTCGTACTTTTGAAACCTACACGCGGAATACTCTGGATCTTTCGGCTATTCCGGTGGTGAAAAAACTCAGCCACTTCCCGATTATAGTGGATCCGTCCCACGCGACTGGCATTCGTGAAAAGGTGAGTCCCATGGCTTTGGCAGCTGTTGCGGCCGGCGCGGATGGCATTATTGTGGAGGTACACCCTGAGCCTGAAAAGGCCTTGTCTGACGGGCCTCAGTCTTTGTATCCGGTAATGTTTGAAAAGCTTATGAGGGATATTCAGGCATTAGCACCGGTGTTGAACAAGGAGGTGTCCCGCCTTCCTGACAAGGTTTCGCCTGTGCAGGTTCTGCCAAAACAAAAGGATGCGTCGGTAAAGGGGACAAAAGTGGCTTTTCAAGGGGAACGGGGCGCTTTCAGTGAAAAAGCCATTATCCGCTATTTTGAGAATGGAGCGGAGCCTGTGGCTTGTACCGAGTTTCGTGATGTTTTTGAATCGGTTTTAACTGGTAAAACCGATTTGGGAATCGTCCCATTGGAGAATTCACTAGGCGGTTCTATTCATCAGAATTTTGATTTGCTGCTTCAATATCCAGATATCAAAATTATTGGTGAACAGAAAATCCGTATTGTCCATAATTTGATTGTTGTTCCTGGCACTCAGTTGAAGGATATTAAGCGTGTTTATTCCCATCCTCAGGGGCTGGCCCAGTGCGCCAAGTTTCTGGAAGACTATCCCCAGTGGCACAAGGTAGCTTATTATGATACAGCCGGTTCAGTTGCCATGATTGCCCGTGAAAAACTCAAGGAAAACGCGGCCATTGCCAGCGAGGAAGCGGCTGTTTTTTACAAAATGGAGATTCTGAAAAACTCAATAGAAACCAATGCTCAAAATTATACCCGTTTTGCAGTAATCGCTCCTCTTGCTGTTGAAGATGTCAAGAATCCTCAGAAAGCTTCGCTGGTTTTCGCTATTCTTGATAAGCCGGGTGCTTTATATCATGGGTTGAAGGTGCTTTCGGAGAATGATATTAATATGACCAAGCTTGAATCACGTCCCATTCCGGGGCAGCCCTGGGAATACATGTTTTATGTGGATGTTCAGGTGCCTGATGATATTACTAAGTTTCATTCCTGCATGGAAAAATTAAAAAAAGAGACTGATCATTTGCGGGTTTTAGGCATGTACAGGGTTTAATTATCCTCGGCTGTTGTTTTTATGCCAAGGCGTTTCATTTGTTCCATTTCTTCTTTGGCAGCCACGTATTCGTGTTTCTTTTTATTGGCTTTTATGATGCTGTTTTTCATGGCTTCAAGTTCTATATTGATGGCTCTTATTTTTCCGCGTTTGTCCTTGGGGGTCTCGGTTTTAAAGAAATCATTGAGACCCACCATTCGTCGGTGAACAAGGTGGAGTTCGGCAATATTTTTAGTGAGAAATTCGTAAATTTTATCTTCCTGGGCTTGATATAGTCTGTTAAAGGTGCTTGATGCCTTGTTGCATAGAGCGGAATAGAGTTTGCCTTTTTTTTGGACTTCCTGGATAAAGCTGTCCCAGTTTACTTTTTCGGTTCTAGAACTGGAGCTGGTCACATCAAAATAATCGATGTCATAGCTGTGAGTGTCGT
Source organism: Spirochaetales bacterium (assembly GCA_016937215.1). Classification (GTDB taxonomy): domain Bacteria; phylum Spirochaetota; class Spirochaetia; order SZUA-6; family JAFGRV01; genus JAFGWI01. Next base: position 2,727 of record JAFGWI010000094.1, read on the forward strand.
CTTTACCGCCTGTAACAACCTTTCTGACCCATCGTTTAAATCGTTCACCCACGGTCATTTTTCTGTTCACATAGGCTGTATTGTTTTCACTGAGTTTGTTCACAGCGTCCTCCATTTGAAAACCGGCGCTGGCTAAAATGCGGACACCCTGAAGCAATATGGTTTTGCTTGAATTTTCTTTCTTTTTTGTTTTGTTTTGGGCTTCTTTGATATCCAGTTTATTGATAATCGCGTTTCGTAACTCCTGGCCATTGGCTGTAAAATCTTCTTCAAGGATTTCCTGAATTAATTCCGCGAAAAAGGGTTGATCATTGATATATTTGGGAAAAGATTTTTTAATAAGCTTAGTCACTTCAGTGAAATTGCCTGTTACTTTATCGCGTTTAAGGCCGAGATTGGGAATCAGGTTTTTCCGGACATCCAGTTTATAGGCTTCTTTTTGGATGGTAATCACCTCATCGATATACAGGAAAATATTTTTCATGTTTTTTTCGATTTGATTGACTGAATCCACAACGATTTGGGTTGATACAGGATCTGTCCCCATTTTGATTTTATGCACTAACTCCGCGAAATATCGGGTGAAGCTATGGGTTGACGATGGAGAAAAAGAAATCCAGTTGATGTATTTCATTAAAGCAACGATTTTTTTTAAGCGACCGAGATTCAAGAAGGACAGGCTGAACTGGTAAAAATTGTTTAAAAATTCGAGTTGCGAATGATAAGAAGAAATTCTACGACTGATTTGTTCCTGTTTTTCCGAATCGAGTATGGGCTCTGAGCTTGGAGCCGAGACTTCAGAGATTTTTTCATCATATTTATAAGGATCTTCCTGGATTAATGATTTTCGAATTAAAATGTTATAAAGATTTTGAAAATAGGTCTGAAATATACTAATCGCTTCTTTCAGTTTGGGCAATGTCTTAAGTTCGACATGCTCTTGCTTTTTGGTGACAGTTTCTTCGTAGGTCTCTAAGAAATTATCGTCGCTCATTTATAGCTCCTGAGTGTATCAGCAATTCCATATTTTAATACAAAAGCATAGAATTGCTGCCAGCGTTCCAGACAATTGTTGTGGCCATTTTTTAAAAATAAAGGAATTCTCAAATTTTTATAAATGATAACTCCTTACCACCGATTATTAAGTACCCTTGAACACAGCAATGTATCCTCATATTATGAAAAATGCCCAAATATATCATTGCTGTGAGCATATTCAAGGATAATTATAGTTAATAATAATCTATGTAGCAAATAAAAATAAAAATTGGTGTTAATTTTAGTTTTTTTTTATGAAAAAATACAAAGCAAGAGGGGTTTTTTTATGTATTAATGAAAAGTGTATGAAAAAATTATCCCTTTTTTTTATGTTTTGTGCTTATATCATGATTTTGGGTTGTTCTTTATATCAAAAAAACCTGATTATCAAGCTTGAGGAATTGCCTCTTTCTGAATATGAGCAGGAATATCAGAATGTTATTGAGTATAAACTGGTTTATTTTGATGATGGCAGGAATGAATTTTTATTAAATTCCCGTGATTCCCTTTTGACAATCACTTTGCCATCTGAAAAATATATTCCTTTTTTGGTTTATCCGATTTCTAATGGCATTCCCTTGAAACCAGCTGGAGCCATTTTCCCCTATCACTATGATGAAACAAGGGCTTTGATGGTTTTTGACTGGAAGCAGGGCCCATTGGCTGAAATGGTTATGAAATTGGCAGAAAAAGGTTTTTTTCTGGAAAGTTTTAATTTGGCTAAGCTGGAACATTATCTTACGTTAAAATTTTCAGAAAATCCCTGGGATTGGGACCAGCAGAATTTTATGAATGCCCTGGTGAATCATGAAGCAGATTATTTTGATATCAGGAAGCGCGGCAAACATGAGTTTCTGGTGGATCTTCCTGTTGATTTATATTTTTCCGAGTATCCTGATGTTGAAAGTTTTTCCAATACCAGCGGTAAGCTGTCGCTTTGGCTTTATGAAGGTTATAATCGCTTTTTTAATCGGGATTTTTCGATAGTATATCATATTCAAGTATCTAGCCGGGAATGCCTCATTCAAAGGGAATGGTTGAATGAGGATGAAAATTATTAATGATGACTTGTTTTTTGCTTAATATATGATATATTTTATAATCATAATGAGGAAGCAATTAATTTTAATAACAGTCCTGATATTCTTGAGTGCTCTTTTGTTTTCACTAGAAGGAATTAAATTTCAGGGTGGATTAACAGCTACTTTTCATGGTTCAGAAAGCAGTGCTCAAATGGCCATAAAACCAGGCGGGGGCCTATCTTTTCCTATAAAACTGGGCGGTAATTTAATACTTGAGCCGGCTTTATATATAAGTACCTTGAATGTAGAGGAGCAAAATGCTGTTGTTGTTCCTGTTGAGGTTGAGCAGAGTGATGTTTTGTTATTGCAGTTTTTTGTGATGGCTCATATTGGTGTTGCCTTTGAAATCTTGAAATTACATCAATTTACAGTTATGGGAAGTCTGGCTTTTATACCTTCTTTGCCTATTGCTGAGTCGAGTGGCACTTCAATGGATGCTGTTTTTGCGTATTATTATTCGAGTTTAAGATTTATTTATCCGGGAATAAAGCTGGGATATGCCTGGAAGTTTTCTGAGAATAAATCGCTTGTTATTGATATGACTGGATTATTTCCAATATCGAATATCTGGACCGGTGAAAACATAGTCAATTATCTGATGGTAATCGCAAGTATAGGATTTTTAATTCATATATAATTTCCTTGTGTTTCAGCGTAAATGTATGACCCTCCTAATACAATTTACCTATGTTAATTTAGGACTCAGTCTTAGCGGTTGCTAAGAATCTTTTTTTAAATTAAAATAGCTTAATATTTTCTTATTGGTAGACTTATATAAGTTAATGAAATTTCGGAAAAGCAATTTTTAATTTGGACCACCGGTTTGCATATAAATATTGCGACTAATTTGACTGAAGCTGCTATATAATTCTTCAAATTTTAAATTGTCATTGATATATTTTTTTTGAAGCAATCCAAACAATTTGTGGGGCAAATTAAGGATTGCTGTTGCTGGTACCACAAATTTAACTAAAAAAGGGATAAGCTATGAGTGAGGAAATCGAAAAAAAGCGATTAATTATCGTTGATGATCATCCTATTGTTCGTCAGGGAATTACGCGTCTCATTAATTATGAACAGGAACTAATGGTTTGCGGCGAAGCCGGCAGCGCAAAAGAAGCGATTGATTTGATTGAGGACTTAATGCCCGATCTGGTTATTGTGGATATTTCATTAAAAGGCAGAAGCGGGCTCGAACTGATCAAGGATATTCGCATGCGATTTGCTGATTTGCCTGTTCTGGTGGTTTCCATGCATGATGAGTCGCTCTATGCTGAGCGGGTTCTTCGCGCTGGCGCAAAGGGTTTTATCATGAAGCAGGAGCCTCCGGAAAAGGTTTTGGATGCCATTCGCCAGGTTTTGGCCGGGAAGATTTTTGTCAGTGAAAAAATGCGTGAAAAAATGCTGCAACGTTACGTTTTGGGTAATTCGCAGAGGAATGTTTCAACCGTGGAGCGTCTGAGCGATCGTGAGCTGGAGGTTTTTCGGCTGATCGGCAAGGGAAAGGGAACACGGCAAATCGCCAAGGAGCTGGATTTAAGCATTAAAACGGTTGAAACCTACAGAGAACATATCAAGGAGAAATTGAACCTGGAGAACAGTTCCAAACTGCTTCAATACGCGATTGATTGGGTCCAGAACGAAAATCCGAAATAAATGACGTTTTTTCTTGACTTCTTGTTTTTTGGGTATTAATTTATATTTGAAACGATCTTTTAAAAGTAATTCTATTATAAAAAGGTATTTGCTTATGAATATCAATTTTGACATTAACGAAACCCTTAAGGACAAGATTATTAAAGGCCGAACAAGTTTTTATGTTTGGAAAGATCTTGACCAACTCAAGAGTTATTATTCCGATGTAGTAGATGGTGATTTGATTAATCAGATTGCCAATGAAGTCAAATCGCGTAACACCATGGCCTTTCAGTTTCGTGAAGGTGTTGACGAACATCTGAATGAAAGGGGTTTGTGTAATCTGGTGGAAATTGAACTTTTGAATCATGAAGCTGCTCTTGATAAATTTCTTGAAAAACCGGTTTATGGCACTCCTGAAAAGAAATTATAGTAGAGCCAATTGTATAGGTTTTGACCTTAGCCATTGGCAGGCAAGGGTAAGCTAATCACTTTTTAAAATTATAGTAAATTAGAGGATCTTACAAAGTTTCGGTTTTGCAAGATTCTTAATTATATTCTTGATTTTTAAGAATATAAAAACCCTCGATTAGAAAAAATCTGGTGGATTATAAAATCTATTAGATTTTTTCTTTTTTTAGTATTAGAATTCAAATATGACATAATGACTGTGTATAATTTTTTATATGGGTAGTTATGTTGAAATTAAAAATTTAATCGAGGCATTTAAAATTTTGTACTATTCCATGCTTTGCCGCGTTTTAGTTAATTTTTCTTGTTGCTCAACTCTATTTAAAAAAATACACAGATTCTTTGTTTTGTGGCGGTTTGTTGTTTGCAAGGGGTTAGGAATTGGAGCCATGCAAGCCTTTTTTTCAAAAAAGGCGCGGCAAAGCGTTTTTGGACAGATAATTTCCGGCCAAAAACCTTCGAAGCGACAGTGGAGTGGCGGGCCTAGTCACAAATCTTCGATTTGTTGCTCGGCCATGAGGTTGTTGCACAACCTCGAAACACGAGGCTGTTGCGCTACATATGGTGTATCACAAAAACTACCACCCCCCATATATAGCGTCGATACCGACAATCCTTCAGTTGCGCAACAGCCTCCCATGCAGCTTTTAAAGCCCGGCTCGAGGCCCCTTCAGGAAAATCATTTTACATTTGGACATTTTTTTTGTAAGAAATGGTGGCAGCAATATTTAAAGTTGCACAACAATTGGACAAATGTAAAATGGTTAGTGCGCCGAATTTCAACAAGGCTTATTGTCAGGGGCCAGGGCAACCCCCAAAAAATCATGAATAATTCTGTAAATATCCTTTTATCTCGTTTTTTTCCAGGTATGGAAATTTATGATTCAACTTGCATGGACAAAGATCAAAGCACTTTACTATATTTATAAGAGAGAAGAGGAGCTTTATGCACGAGGATAAAATTACTTCCGATGAGTCAGAGGGTGTTTTCAACGAGTTTATCGAGGACCAGTTGGAGGATATTTTCGAAGACATTATCAATAATGGAGGAATTGACCGGTTTGGTGAAAATAATTCCGATATCATTATTGAAATGGATGATATTAACCCTCCGATTCTGGTTCATGATGATGGTGGTAGCGGCGGGGGGCGCGGGCGTGGCGCCGGGCCTGGCCGGGAAGGGGAGACTATTCGTTTTAATTTGCCCTTTAAGAATTTTATGGAGTTGATTGCACAGAAACTGAAGCTTCCGAATTTGACAAAGGAGGGTAAAGGCAAAATAAAGGAGTTTTCCTATACCTTTAAGACCTTTGGACCGGTGGGAGTGATTCTGGATAAAAAACGGACCTTCAAGAGGGCATTGAAATCCAGTGTGTCGGCCGGGATTTATGATCCAGATAAGGATAAATATGAAATTGCCATCCGTCGTAAGGACAAGCGCTACAAGCTGCCAAAAAGGGAGGAAAAGCCCAAATACAAGGCTGTTGTTTTTTATATGGGTGATATTTCCTATTCCACCTATGGCGAGCGTCTTGAACTGGAAAAACGTCTGGTTAATTTTATTCATTCCTGGGTCGATTTTAATTACGGCCCCGGGAATGTGGACCATCGTTTTTTTGTTCATGATTCCGAAGCCTATGAAGTGAATGCCGATGAGTTTTACAATATTTCCAATGCCGGCGGAACGCGGGCGTCGATTGTGTTTGATTTGATTAATCAGATTGCTTTTAATGAATATGAGGTTCCCATGACTAATTTTTACGCCTTTTATTTTGGTGATGGTGAGCTTTTTGGCGATGATTCAAAGCAGATTTCCGAGCTTTTGAAAAAAAGTCTGAAACCGGTTTTTAACCGAATAGGCATTGTGGAGGTGAAGCCCAGTTCTATTAGCCAGTTAAAAAAAGAGCTGAGCGAACAGTATAAACAGGACCAGGTTGTCAGGGTAACAGAGATTCACGACAAGAGTCATACTGTTAGAGTCATTAGGGATTTGTTTGGAGAGGTTAATGCGAAGCATTAGTACAGATAAAGAATTGGCCTACCTTTATGAGCGGGTTTTGTATTTCGCGAAACAATTTAACAGGACATTACCGGAAATGCGTTTCTTTATTCTTGAGGGCATGGAATTTGCTTCCTTGCTTGAGAAAAAAGTGTATCCCACCAGCCCATTGAATATCTGGGAAGGCAAGCGCATGGTAACAAAGAAATACCGGATTCAAAGCGGTCAGGAATCGACCCTTTATTATGAGGTAGTTCAGACTGGGAACCCTTCCTACGCTTATTTGAATCACAGCAATTCAGCCATGACTCAGGCCTCGGTCATGGCCCATGTTGTGGGGCATTGCGAATTCAGTGAGCTCAATGTGCTTCACGATTCAAATCTGGACCGTACCGAATATGTGATGCATCTTGTGCGCAAGGTTGATTTGTCACGAAACCAGATGGGTGATAAATACTATCTGAATTACTGGAATGCCTGTGAGTCGGCTGTTCCATTGATCGCGCCAAGTTCCCAGTTTAATCTGGCCAATTCCGTTGATACTGATACGGCTATGAGTATTGATTATGAAGAAAAAAGCGCTGATAAAAACAGAGGGAAGGCTTCATTGATGCCTGTTTCGTCTACTCTGTCAAAATTAATACAGTCTGGTCAGAAATTTGATGCCTTTGCCGATGAATTGTCCAAAAAAAAGCGCCAGGAAACCTTGAGTCGTAAAGGCTATTCTCTAAAAGCGCCTTGTCAGGATATTATGGGTTTTTTGCGGAATTACGCGCCAACCAGCCGTGCCGAACGGGCAATTCTGGATTATCTTTATGTGACCCATTTGACTCACGATTTTGTGATCAAAACCCAGATCATGAATGAGGGATGGGCCATGTACTGGGAAAAGAAAATCATGACCGAGCTCTTCAAGGAAAAGGCGGTAAAAGGGATTATTGAATACTCCAAGGTTTTTTCCGGGGTTTGTTATCCTCGGCCCTATTTTGCCCGGAACCCCTATCATCTTGGTTATAATTTGTGGAAACATGTTGAAGGGCTTTATCGGGATGGAAAGGTTTCGCTGGATTATTTTGAAGAAACTGATCTTGAAAAAAAGAAGAACTGGAAAAAACCGGCTGATTCCGATGTTCTGTCGCAGATGGAACATCTTATCACAACGGTGACTGATTATGAGTTTTTAAGGCGATTTTTAACGTCTGATTTGGTTCACGAGCTTCATTTGAACCGGATTGACCGGCGGCAGGCGGAATATTTACGAATAACCAAAGAAGATATTTATGATATGAATCAGAATTGGGTTTGGTTGAATCCTGATCCGATTAAAGAAGAAATGCTGAAATTCTACACCAGCTTTGGTCGTCCCCGCATTTATATTATTGATAATGATTTTCATGACGGTGGTTTGTTGTTGTTTCACCGGGATGATAAGAAGCTGCTTCGCAAAGACTGGATCAAACCCACCTTGCGGAATTTGAATATCATTTGGAAAAGTGGTGTTTTTTTGCTCTCCAAAAGTACATTGTATTCCTATTATGCCAGTAAATACAATGAGACGATTGTAACACCTGTTACTTTTGAAACAGTGATGGAGAGAATGATGAAAAACCAGAAACCCTTTGTCTTGGAATAGAAAGGCGGCAGCATGGAAAAACCTGATTTTCACAAATTACTGGGCTACTACAAACCGAAAAGCATTCGTTTTAGTGAATTTATGGATGATTTTATCAAATCTCCTTTGTCCTATCTGCATACCAGCTCGACCCTGATTCATGAGGCTATTAAGCATTTTGGCTATAAAATTGTTGTTCGAAGCGGCGAACCCATGATCAGCTATAATATTTTCGAAGATCCCTTTTCCGGTGGAATAAATGCTGTTTATGGCCAGGAGGCCAGTATTTCGCAGCTGGTTGATGTGGTGGAATCCATTGGGAAGGAGTCGGGGCCGAACCGAGGTATTGTTCTGGTTGGGCCGCCGGCTTCAGGAAAAACCAACATTGTTGACTTGATATGTATGGCTATTGAGGTTTACACCAAACAGGAAGATGTAAGGCTTTATTCCTTTTACTATCAGTTCAGTGATGATTCCGGTCACAGCCTGGAGGTCCGGTCAAGTTTGAATCTGAATCCGATTTTACTTATCCCGGTTATTTTAAGGCAGGCGGATAAAATAACCTATCCCAGGCAGGCATTGTTTGATTATATCAATCAGAATCAGAAAAAAAAGAACATGGTTTTTCCTACCTACTATCAGAATGCCAATCTGGACAAGCTCAATTCCGATATTTTAAGGAATCTTCTGGAAAATCCCCGAAATGCCGGGAAGTCCTATTATGATATTCTTGAGGAATATGTGCGTGTTGAAAAAATCGAGTTTACCAGCGCTCAGGCAAAGGGGATTGCCAATATAGATGAAATGCAGAATTTAAAGGTACGGGTTATGCCTTTTAATTTAGGAGAGGAATACAGATCGCTTTTGGTGGAACATCTTCCGGGAAATTTCCTGTACCAGTACGAAGGAGCCATTGTTTCGGCTAACCGTGGAATTTTGCATATTCATGATGCCTTTGGCATGGGGCCTGGCAGTCTTCCTTCAGAAGGGGATTACAAGCCCTTGTTAATGCTTTTGGGCAGCGGTAAAAGTTCCATCCAGTCTACCCAGACCTCGATTGACACCACTGTTGTTTTAACAACTAACATTGAAGAGATGAAAATGCTCGATGATCAACTGACATCTTCCAAATTTCTGGACCGGATTGATAAAATCGCGGTGAATTATCTTTTAGATGCCAATTCTGAAATTGATATTCTTAAACGCGATATCAAAAACATGCGCAAACAACTGGATATTGACCCCAATTTGCTGCGTATATCCGCTTATTTTGCCGTTATGACGCGTTTGATGCCGCCGATGACAAAATCCCTGCCAGATTCCTGGTCTGAGGAAAAAAAGCGGCTTTACCATTCCATCACGCCGGAACAGAAACTTTTTATTTACGCGGCCCAGTCTGAAGATCCGGTGGCCACTATTCAGCGTTTACCCTATTGGCATCCTTTTTATAATGAAGCGATGAAGCTGGGTATAAATATATATTTGACCGAAACCTTTGAAAAGTTCATTAGCAAGCGGCAGGACGCTGTATTGCTGGATAAATCTGGTTTGTTTAGCGCTGAACAATTGTCACTTATCGATGACGATTTTATGCGTGAACTCTGGAATGAACACAGCATCAGTGAAGGTAAACAGGGAATTTCAGTGCGGCAGCTTCAGAATATCATGCGAAACACCATCGCGCGGTCAGATGGGCGAAGGGTCAATGTAGGTACTTTTTTCAGTCAGTTGAAAAAAGTATTTCTGGAGGGCCCGGCGATTCATCATTGGCTTCAAGTTGAAAACAAATTTAAGGGCGCCCGTAAACCGATTCGGGCCAGAAAAATCGGTGATAAGTTTCTGGCTGAAGGTGAAGGTGATTATGGTGATATTGAAAATCTGGCTAAGGTGGCCAAATATCTTTATTATTACTTGATTAAACGTGAAATAACCGTGGCAACAGTTGACCGCGATCCTGAAGAAATCGAACAGGACCTTCGCCGCTATATCCAGCATGCTCTTCTGGCTAATGCTATTGAGAATCGGGCCTTTGCTCACATCCTTGTGCCGCGTTACAGCTTTATTGATCCCAATTCCGGTAAAAAAATCGATAAACCAGATTTGAATTACCTGGTATCACTTGAAAAGGTATTGGCATCGGGGCAAAATGGTGTGAGTTTTCGCCGTGAGATCGCCCAGCGTTTTCTTGATTTGTCCGCCAATAATGAGGTTCGTCTTGAAGAAGGGAAAACTGTGGTTAATTCCCGGCACGATAATCTTCTGCCCTGCTTTACCAGGGAATATTCGACCTTGCTTTCGCATCGTAAAAGTGTGGAAGGGATCAGCGTTGAACAGCTGCGAGACGCGTTTTTTCAGAAAAAAAACGCGCCAGACAAATACAAAAGCTTTCCGCCGGAAATCAAGGACCTGGTGGACACTATTTTAAACAATATGGTGAAGCGTTTTGGTTATTCTTATCCTATAGCCTTGGGCACCATTGTTTACGCTCTCAGGAAAGGTGTGATCGATTTTAAAACCATAATCAGTTGAGGTTTTTATATTTCTGCCTTTTCGCGTGATGCTTAAAAGCTTTATGGTTATTTTCTTTACAAATTGTTTATAACCGGGGCAACGGTATTGGTATTGTCAAAAACAGAGATTTTATAATTTTTTTTGTGTGATTCAATAAATTATTGACTTTTTTATAAAAAAAAATATGCTTTATCTTAAGGCTGAGTATTTATTTAATGCAGTTATCAAGGAGTAAGGTATAAGACGCATTTTGTTTATCTATCCAGATGTGATGTTGCTCGATTTTATCAGGGATTTTTTGGACCTGAAGGGGTTTGAAGTAGCAGTTGCTCAGGATTGTGTGGAAGGCTTTCGAATCGCGATTAATTTTTTGCCTGAATTGATTGTTGTTAATAAGGAGTTTCCCCACCTTGACGCAATGGGTTTTTTAATAAAAAAGCGTACCTCCAATTTGATCAGTCAATGTCCTGTGTTTTTGGTCGGTGATTTTTCTCCAAAAGAAATTATGGAGTTCAAAAAAGAAAAAGTCGCTGCGTTTTTGTCAGTGCCTATTAATCCTGTGGCCTTGACTGAGCGAATCAATTTGTTCTTTAATCTTCCCCAGGAAGAACGCAGCCAAAAAACACCCATGCTCTATGATATTCACATTCGAAAAAATATCATTATGGTTCAGATTGAAGGGAATTTGATTGCTGATCAACTTGAGATTCTGAATTATTTAATTCGCTCTTACTGTAAAAAGAAAAAAATTAAAGTACCCAAGGTTTTTTATATCATTCCTTCACTTTATCCTGAAAATATCACCTTGCCCAATTTGGAACGATTATTAAAACTAACAACCTATCCCGAACTGACAATACAAGCTCCGAATATCAAATTTTTAACCAATTGCGAGAAACTGCAGAAACTGATTTTGTCTTCAGATTATCGCGTTTACGATTTGGCTAAGAATTTTTTTGACGCGGTTCAAACCATGCAAATTGATTTTAAAAAGGAAAAAGTAGTTCCTGTGGATTTTTTGAAAACAGATAATTGTTATATTTTTGATTTATTTGATAAACAGGGGCATCGCTTGATACCTGCCATGACACGCGTCACGGAGGAAATGCTAAGTAAAATAAGGGATAAAGAAATTCGTAGCTTAACCTATTATTCAGATAAGGAAATTTCTGCAGTTGGAAATGAGAGTGAAGTCAGTGTTGATGAAGGGCGTAAACGGTTGCTTTTTGATTTTATTACGGATGAATTTGAGCCCATAGAACGCTCTTCCGCCTCTCTGGATATGATTGACGCTAAACAAAGCCTGTTTTTAAGGAGTTTGAAGGGGCAAAATGCCTTGGTTGTTTCCAAAAGAAAAGAAATTCAGACCCTTCTGGATGAGTCGCTAAATAATTATTTCAAAATGGAATTATTAAGCACTGGTAATAATATAGACTCACTTTTAAAGGTTAAGCGCTATTCCATTATTTTCCTTGACGCTGCGAACGGTGATGAACAAATTTTGGTTTTGCAGCGCATCCGGACCCAGGCGACCCGTCGTAAAACCTCTGTGTTGGTGCTTTTTGATAAAATCGATAAAGCCACGGTTATCCGTTACCGGAATTCAGGCACCGATAATATTGTTCTTTCACCCTTTAGCAGTTCCACGATTCTTAAAAAAATTTTTCACTCGGTAAATCAGGACCGCGGCTTATAGTGGCTTTGTTATCATTATTCCCACATTTGTTACCCCGAATTTTTAACTCTAAATATGATAATAAATTACCTGAATTCGGGGAGTGCGGAAAGTGGGCTATATCATTTCATATTGCTGATTTCAAGCTTTGATATGAAGCGCGAATTGTTTTTTCAATATCTTCTTCGTTGTGAGCTGTTGAGATAAAACCGGCCTCATAAGCCGATGGCGCGAGATAAATTCCCATTTTGAGCATTTCTTTAAAGTATTTACTGTAGAATACAGCATCAGAGCTCATGGCTGTTTTCAAGTCGACAACTTTTTGTTTTGTGAAGGCCAGTCCCATAAGCGAGCCGACTCGGTTGAATGAATAGGGAATGGACAGTTTTTCCAGATTGGATTTTAGTCCGTTCTCCAGCATGGCCCCCAGTTGGTCGAGTTTTTTATAAGCCAAACCATTTTTTAACATGGTTACGGCTTTTAAGCCAGCAGCCATTGCCAGAGGGTTTCCCGACAGCGTTCCGGCCTGATAAACCGGACCCTCAGGCGCCAGGTAGTCCATGATTTCCTTTTTGCCGCCAAAGGCTCCAACAGGCAGACCGCCGCCGATGATTTTTCCGAGAGTTGTGAGATCTGGTGAGATGCCGTAATACTCCTGAGCGCCGCCGGGGGCAATCCGGAAACCGGTAATCACTTCATCGAATATTAGTAGAATTCCCGCTTCTTCAGTTAAGTTTCGAAGGTTTTCAAGGAAATTATTTATAGGAAGTATTAGTCCCGCGTTGGCCATAATGGGTTCGAGAATCAGCGCGGCGATTTGTCCTTTGTTTTCAGTGATCAGGTTTTTGACACTGTCGATGTTGTTGTACTGGGCGACAAGAGTGTTCCCTGCTGTTTCCGGAGTGACACCGGGGCTTCCAGGGATTCCGAACGTGATGACGCCTGAACCGGCCTTTATGAGAAAACTGTCGCCGTGTCCGTGATAACATCCATCGAATTTGATGATTTTATTTTTTCCTGTGTATCCGCGTGCCAGTCTGATGGCGCTCATGGTGGCTTCGGTCCCGGAATTTACAAATCGTATTTTTTCGATAGAGGGATACATGTCTGAAATCAAGGAAGCAAATTTAATTTCCTTTTCTGTACAAGCTCCAAAACTGGTTCCCTTTTTTAAGGCCTCCATGATCGCGTTTTGAATATCAGGTTCACAGTGGCCGTGAATAAGAGGCCCCCAGGAACCGACATAATCGATGTATTCATTTCCATCTACATCATAGATTTTTGATCCCCTGCCGTGATCGATATACAGTGGATTCATATTTACCGATTTAAAGGCTCTGACAGGACTATTCACTCCTCCGGGAATCTTTTTAATTGCCTGCTTGTATAGTTCTTTTGATTTGTTGTACATAAAAACTCCATGAAAAAGGTTTTCTGGTAAATGACTATATCAGGTACTTTACCCGTTCTTTTTTATACTCTTTTGTGCTGAAGAGCAGCAGTGTCTTTTCTGCGCCGATTTCCGAGGCAATTTTATCTGCTATGTGCTCACAATCCTTAATGGATGTCCCATGGGTCATGGCAAAGAGCGAATAGGGCCAGTCCGGGAAAACTGGTCGCTTGTAACAGTGGGATACGGCATTGTACTGCGCGGCTAAAGCACCGGCTTGGTCTATTTTATTTTCTGCCACCTGAAAGCAGGCCATTCCGTTTGCCTTGTATTCAGTTTTTCTATGGCGAATGACTCCGGAAATTCTCTTAATTACCCTCGCTTTTTTTAGCGTTTCGATTTCGTTGAACAATTGTTGTTCTGTCCTGCAAAGAGTCGAAGCGATTTTGCTCCAGGGTTCTGGGGTCAACGGAAAAGGAGATAACAGAATTCTGATCAGTTCTTTGTCGAGATTAACAGATTGGATTTCCGTTGAATAGCTGTTTTTTGATTTTAGCTTTTTTTCACCGGAAAACCGGAAATTCACTCCGATTTTATAGGTTTTTAGCGAGGGCAAAATTCTATAAGCCTCATATTCTTCGTCTTGAAGAATTTTGAGAATCTCAGTATTGAATTCCTGGTTACAAGGGATGGTCAGAGTGAACCAAAGATTAAAATGATGCTCCCTGTAATAGTTGTGACTAACACCATGATGACGGTTGATAGCTTCTGCTGTTTTATCTGGATATTTAGTTGCTAGTGCTACCAGTGTGCTGGCATAGCCCAGGCCAGCGGCGTTATATATGGCTGAGATATCCCGGATAATATCTTTATTCAGAAGTGATTGTGTTGTATTTAAAAATGTTGATTCATCGGTACCAGCCGTTTCAGCCATTTTACGAAAGGGTCTTTTGACGAGAGGGATATCCTTCTGGATTTCGTCGAGTACGCTTTTTTCCAGTTCGCTTAAAATAATCAAGACTGAAGGTCCTTTTTTTTGACTGGTTCATACACGCAGTATGGCTCCTCACCCATGATATTACCAGAAGCGGAAAAGGCTCTGGCCCGGCAACCACCGCAAACGCGAAGATATTCGCATTGTCCGCATTTGCCTTCATATTGGCTGAAATCCCTCATTTTTAGAAAAAGTGGCGAATTTTCCCAGATTTCCTGGAAATTCATATTGTTTTCGCGAATATCGCCTGCTTCCTCTTCAAGGAATCCGCAAATTTGTACTTTTCCTCTGTGAGAGATAAATGAAAACCCCTGGCCGCCAAGACAACCCTTGGTCATGGCATTAAGGCCATGGGTTTCCACTGTCACACTTCGCCCAACAGCTTTTTCCTTTTGTCTGAGAATTCGGTAATAATGAGGCGCGCAAGTGGGTTTCATCTGAATGGGAAGTTCAAGGCTTTTTTCATAAATCCAGACAAGAACATCTTCATATTCCTGGGGGTTGATTTCAAATTCGGCCATATTTTTGCCTCGCCCTGTAGGAACAAGTAGAAAAGGATGATAACTCACAGCTCCGATTTTCATACTCAGCTCGAGTATTTGATCAAGAGTTTTATAGTTCAGTTTTGTCACTGTGGTGTTTACCTGAAACTCGAGCCCTGCTTCTCTGGCTAGTCTGGCTGCCTTTATTACTGATTCAAAGGCGCCATCCACCTGACGGAAGGCATCATGGGTTTCTTTATTTGCTCCGTCGATGCTAAGTGAAATTCTTTGTATGCCCGATTGAATCATCTTCTGGATGTTATCCTCGTTCATCAGGATTCCGCATGGAGCCATGACCATTCTCAGGCCTAAGGCCGTACCGTAAGCGCTTATTTCGTAAATATCCTTACGAGACATGGGTTCACCACCGGTGAGAATGATAATAGGTTTTGAAAAAGAGGCTATGTTATCGAGCAATCTGAAGGATTCATCGGTAGAGAGTTCGTCAGCATATTCTTTGTCAGTGGCTTCAGCCCTGCAATGCCTGCAACTTAGGGGGCAGCGCCGTGTGGTTTCCCATGCAATAAGCCGGGGAATGTGTTTTTTTGTACTTTCTTCGTGATGTTTGGAATGTGGTTTTTGTTTCATTTATGTCTCTCTTTTTGTTAATAGTGCCGCGGCATCCTTTGCGAAATAGCTCAGAATGATATCCGCGCCAGCTCTTTTTATGGATGTGAGTATTTCCATCATGACTTTTTCTTCGTTGATCATGCCCTGCGCTGCCGCGGCTTTTACCATGGAAAATTCGCCGCTGACATTATAGGCGGCCAGGGGCATTGAGAATTCCTGTTTTACGCGGTAGATAATATCCAGATATGCCAAGGCGGGTTTTACCATAAGAATATCGGCGCCTTCCATCATATCCAGTTCCGCTTCCCGCAAAGCCTCGTTACTGTTAGGGGGATCCATTTGATATCCCCGCCGGTCGCCTTCCTGAGGTGTTGAATCGGCGGCTTCACGAAAGGGGCCGTAAAAGGCCGAGGCATATTTTACCGAGTAGGCCATAAGGGGAATCTGGTTAAAGCCGGATTTGTCCAGGGCGTCACGTATTACACCAATCCGGCCATCCATCATGTCTGAGGGGGCTATCATATCAACTCCGGCCCGGGCGTGTGAAACAACCTGTTTTGCCAGGTTTATTAATGTCGCGTCGTTGTCAACTGTTCCATTTTTTAAAACGCCGCAATGCCCGTGAGAAGTGTACTCGCAAAAGCATACATCGCTTATGATCAGCAGGTCCTGTATTTCATTTTTTATAGCGCCAATGGCTTTTTGAATAATTCCGTTATCAGACCAGCTGTCAAAACCAGTCTCGCTCTTTGACGCGGGAATTCCGAAAAGAATAACACCAGGAATTCCAAGGTCGCGAATTTCTTTGCATTCTTCAACCAATTTGTCCACTGAAAGATGATAATTACCAGGCATGGAGCTGATTTCTTTTTTGATATTTTTTCCGGGACAAACAAAAAGCGGCATAATAAGGTCATCAATGGTCAGCCGGTTTTCTCTGACCATTCGCCTGAGGTTTTCATTGCCACGCATGCGGCGCATTCTTACTGTTGGAAACATCAAAGGGGCTCCTTTTTTGAAATACCGATTTCTTCATCAGTGAGAAAGCAGGCGGGATCTTCCATCCATAGGTCACCGTGGACTGCTTCGGCGCGGACACGAAAATTGCCGCCGCAGATATCAAGGTATTTGCATTTGGCGCATCGTCCTTTCACATGGGTCCGCTTGTCTTTTAACTTGGCCATAAGAGGATGAGAAAGGTCTGTCCAGATTTCACTGAAGGGGCGGTCTTTCACATTGCCGAAACTTTCATGTCTCCAGAACTGGTCGGCGTGAACCTTGCCATCCCAGCTAACGCAGCCGATTCCCTTTCCCGAGCTGTTTCCGCCGTTCATTTTTAGAAGTGACAAAACCTCATCGGCTCGCCTGTGTCCTTGCTCTTTCATTTTTAAATACAGGTAAACACCGTCAGCGTGATTATCCACTGTTAGAACTTCTTTTTCAAGGCCTTCGCTGAAAAGCTGTTTGGTTTCTTGCATTAACAGGTCGAGTGTCGCTCTTGTTTCTTCATGGGAAAGATCGTTTTTTATGATTTCTGTCCCTCGTCCTGAATAAACAAGGTGGTAAAAACAGATTCTGGGTATGTTTTCATCGCGGACAAGCTGGAAAATTCCGGGGATATCTTCAACATTTTTTTTATTCATGGTAAAGCGAAGACCGACTTTAATTCCTGCTTCTTTGCAGTTTCTCAGGCCTTCCAGGGCTTCTTTAAAGGCCCCCTTTTTCCCGCGAAAACTGTCGTGGATTTTTTCCAGCCCATCAAAGCTGATCCCTACATAGGAGAGGTCGAAATCCTTTAATTTTTGAGCGATTTCCTTTGTAATCAAGGTTCCGTTTGTGGAGAGTACGGCTCTCATTCCCCTGGAACGGGCACGGGCGATCAGCTCAAAGAGATCGGGGCGCATAAGGGGCTCTCCTCCGGAAAAAAGCAGTACAGGCGATCCAAACCGGGCTAGATCATCAATCAGGGCAAAGCCCTCTTCAGTAGTCAGTTCATCGGAATACTCCTGGTTTCTTGACTGTGAATAGCAATGGATGCACTTCAAATTACAGCGTCGACCCACATTCCACACCACCACCGGTTTTTTATCTTTGGAAAATTGCAGCAGATGGGAAGGGAGCTTGCCCGAATGCCTTCCGTATCTTAAAGGATCAGAGGCTTCAACTGATCCGCAGTATAATTTTGAAATTCCAATCATAATTTATCTATGCTCCTGACATTGTTTTTAAAATAGTATGAACCAGACAGCTAATGGTATGTTCTTCTGCTTCAAGAATGATTTTCACGCCCTGTTCAGCTGCTGTTTCTGAAGTTATGGGGCCAATAGAAGCCCCCTTGATGGTTTTTATATATTTTTCTTGCCCTGTGTTTTTGAGTATAGCCGCGAGATTGTTCACAGTTGAGGAACTGGTAAAAGTGACCAGGTCCGGATTTTTCCGGAATATTTCATCGATTGTATCAGCACTATATTCGGGTGTTCTGTTTTCATAAATAACGACGGTGGTTACATGGGCTCCCAATTCTTTCAAACCTTCAGGGATAACATCCCGGGCAATAAGGGACCCGGGAATAAGGAAGTGTTTACCTTTGATTGCCGGTTGAATTTTTCCGAATTCCTCCACTACGCCGATTGATGTAAAGCGATCGGGTATCAAATCAGCGATAATTCCGTAGGTGCTCAACCTTTTTGCGGTTTCTTTGCCAATTGCGGCGAATTTCAGATGAGAAATGGCTCTTACATCCTGTTCTGATTTGAAAAGACGTTCCATAAAAATATCAACACTGTTAATTGAAGTGAAAACCATCCAGTTGTATTTTCCCAGCTTCCGGATTTCACTGTCCATCAGGTTTTGGTCTGTTAGAGGGCAAATGTCGATCGTGGGCATTTCAATTACTTCCGCGCCGTGATGCCGGAGTTTTTCACTGAGCGCGGAGGCCTGGGCGCGGCTTCTTGTAACCACGATTTTTTTTCCAAAAAGGGGCTTTGTTTCAAACCATTGCAGTTGAGACCTGAGTTTGACCACATCTCCGACGATGATCAGCGCGGGTGGGTTTATTTCCTTTTTGTTTACTTCGTAGACGATGTTGTTCAGTGTTCCTGTCACAGTCATCTGCTGGTTTGTTGTGCCCCAGTGGACCAGCGCGGCGGGGGTGTCTCCAGACCGGCCAGCTGTTTTGAGCTTTTCCACGATGGTCGGGAGGTTTTTTACGCCCATATAAAAAACAATGGTGTCCAGGCCGCTGATTTTTTCCCAGTTAATATCACTTGTGTCTTTTCCGGCCATTTCATGCCCCGTGATAAAACCAGCTGAAGTAGCGACACCTCGATGGGTTAAGGGGATGCCTGCGTAGGCCAGAGCCGCGATTCCCGCGGTGATGCCTGGAACCACTTCAAATTCAATACCAGCATTTTTTAAGGCAATGGCTTCTTCTCCGCCCCGGCCAAATACAAAGGGGTCTCCTCCTTTGAAACGGGCTACTTTTTTCCCTTCATTGGCTTTTTCTATTAGTAGCTGATTTATCGCGACTTGGCTGAAGGTGTGGGCGGAAGCCTGTTTTCCCACATAAATCAGTTCCGCCTCTGTCCTGGCCATTTTCAGCAAGTTTTTGTTGCTAAGATAATCATAGACAACCACGTCGCATATTCGAAGATATTCAGCCCCGCGCAGCGTGAGCAGCCCTTCATCGCCGGGACCGGCTCCTATGAGGAACACTTTTCCCTTTTTATTGTTCTCTTTCATGTTTATCACTTTCGTGTTTTATGTTTTTGAGTATTTTATCTCCTCCGAGGCTGATTATTTCTTCAGCTGTTTCTATTGCCATATAAACAGCCCGGGAAATCTCTCCCTTTCGAAAGGTTTTTAATTGATTTTTTCCACTAAGATCACTGACCATGCCTGTAAAATAAAACAGTTCTTCCTCGATGCGGGAATAACAGGCAACAGGAACCTGGCAACCGCCTTGCAGCCTTCTTAAAAAAGCTCTTTCCGCGTTGGCCATGATTCCCGTTTTCCGGTGGTGTATTTTCTTGAGCGTTTCGAGTATTTTTGTATTTGATTGGAGAATTTCGATGCCAATGATTCCTTGACTCACCGCTGGTAAAAAGACCTCAGGGTCAAGAGCCTCTGTAATCATATCAATATATCCCCCGCGGATAAGACCAGCGCAGGCCAGAAGCGTGGCATCGCAATATCCTTCTTTCATTTTTTTCATTCTTGTTTCAATATTGCCGCGAATGTCGATAATTGTTAACGCGGGATTGATTTTTCTGAGCTGGGAACTGCGCCTTAAACTGGAAGTGGCTATGACATCACCTTCTTGCATCTCGCTTAGTTTTCTTCTGTCACGGCTGATAAAGGCATCGCGTACATCCTCTCTTTCCAGTACCCCGCCGATGATAATACCCTCGGGTAATTCGGTGGGAAGGTCCTTTAAGCTGTGAACGGCCATATGAATTTTCCCATTGTATAGAGCCTCTTCGAGTTCCTTGGTAAAAAGGCCTTTATCGCCAATTTTTGACAATGGTGAATCAAGGATTTTATCACCCTTGGTTTTGATTATCTCCAGCCTGACATCGATAGTATGATCGATTTCGATAAGGCTGTTTTTGACCATATTGGCTTGTATGAGCGCCAGATTGCTGCCTCTGGTTCCTATGATTATTTGATTTTTCATGATGATTCCCAAATCTCGAGTGTGTTATCTGTTTTTTTTCTGTCTCCGATGTCGAGGTCAAAAAGTTTGTTCACCAAATCGATACATTCAACATTTTTTCCATTATCAGAGAGCTTTTTAAGATTTTTAATAATCAGGTCGAGATATTTTTGGTGTATGCCCGTAGAATACATTTGAAAACAATTTTCCTCTTCAGGTGAAGAGCTGCTTAAAACCTTGTTCAATTCTGTTTCCATTAAGGTGGATAGTTTTTCTTTCAATTGATCAATCGTTGGCGCGAGCACCAAACCGCTAAGCCAGGATTCAAATTCATCAACCATTTCCTGAACAATCATATCAGCTTTTTGTATGGAGCTTTGACGTTTGTTGTGATTAAAAGTGACTACTTCCTGGAGGTCGTCGAGATTGAAAAGAAAAACATTATTAACCGATCGGATCGATTCTTCGATATTTCGTGGTACTGAAAGATCAATCAGAAGAAGGGTTTTATTTTTTCTTTTTTTAATAATTGTCACGATCTGATTTTTGTTGATAATGGGCTTGTTTGATGTTGTTGAGGTGATAATAATATCCGCTCGTTCCAAAGCTTTGTTCAGACAATCAAAACTCACGGCGGTCGCATTGTATTTTTCCGCCAGGACTTCTGCTTTCTCATAGGTTCTGTTGGTAATCTCGATTTGGCCGCTTCCCCGTTCTTTGAGACTTTGTAAAACAAGATCCCCTGTTTCCCCGGCGCCGATCAATAAAACAGGATGATCATGGAGACAGGAAAAAACCTTATGAGTCAATTCAACAGCAGCGTAACTTATCGAAGACGCGCCTTTATTGATATTTGTTTCTGAACGAACTCGTTTGCCTGCCCTGAATGCGTTGTGAAAAAGACGATTCATAATGGAACCGGTGAGATTCAGGTCTATGCTGATTTTATAGGCTTTTTTTAGCTGCCCGAGGATTTGATTTTCACCGAGTATCATGGAGTTTAGACCCGCGGCCACATTAAATAAATGTTTAACTGCTTTTAAATCAGTATGTGTGTAAAAATGAAAATCTTGATTCTGATCGATTCCCTTAAACCCTATAAGCGATGAAATTATCTCGCGGAAAATTCCATTTTCGCAGGATTTTGGGAGATAAAAATACAATTCAGTTCGGTTACAGGTTGAAACCAGTACAGCTTCGAAATTCTTTTGTTTGTTCTGTAGGTATTTAAAAAATTGCTGGATTTCTTCCGTGTTAAAGCACAGTTGCCCCCGAATATCCAGAGGCGCTGTTTCGTGATTGATTCCTACAACACCGATCATAATTTTAGATCCTCCATAAGGGCATCCAATAGAGGAGCCAGCTTTTCAGAGAATAATTGTTTCTTTTTATCTTCGTCTTGACCGGCTTGTTCAAGAATATGGAACCGCATTTTAGCGAGTTCATTCAGCCTGTCGCCGGTATTGTCAGGAAAGCGGGAATCCAGCAGCTTTTTAAGCTCTTTGGCCAGCATTGGCAGCTTCCCTTCTGTTGAAATGGCTATCTTCAGACTACCTCGCTTTATTTGAGCGGGAACATAGAAATTGCAGTATTCAGGGTCATCCACGCAGTTGATTAACCGATCATTTTTTTGAGCTTCCTTGAAAATTTGTTGGTTAGCCTTTCGTGAGTTTGTCGCGGCTATGATCAGAAAAAATTTTCGTGTATCACCATTTTTGAACAAGCGGTTTTTGTATTGTATTGAGCCATTTTTCACCAAAGCATAGAGCTCCTCGGTCAGATCAGGTGAAATTAGGGTGATATCCGCGCCAGCTTCAAGAAGGCTGAGTGTTTTTCGGTGGGCAATATCACCTCCGCCTATAACAAGACAGGGTTTGTTGTTTAGTTTTAAAAAAAGAGGGTACATTCCAGCTCCTAAAACCTGTGTATTGTTGCCTGAGTCAGGCTTTCCAGAAAAATAATGATAATGATCACACAAAACCCCGCGATTGACGCGAAGTTCATGGTTTGGCTGGGTCGTTTAAATAGAGAACCCGCCAAAAGGCTAGCCAAATAGATTAACCATAAAGCCATTGTCAGTAAAATTTTGGGATCAAATATAGGTATTTCTTTCCAGATAAGAATTGAAAGGGATATTCCCGATATCAAACCTAAACTGAGAAGAATTAAACCGGTAAACTGAACAATAATATTCAACTTTTCCAGCAGTTCCAGCGGAGGTAAGCCGAAAAAGAGGGAATCGTATTTTTTTCCTTTTAAGCGCTTTATGAGAAAAAAATACATAATGGTGAGTATAAATGAATAAATAAAACAGGTATAACCAATGACGGTTGTCAAAGTGTGGAAACCGAGAAGAGGCATCTGGATAATGCTTTTGTCGAGGATTGGAATTCGATCACCCATAGAAGACAGAAGCTGAAGACAGAATATAAATGGGGAAATAAATGCCCCTATCGATTTTTCACGTGTTTTAACTTCTATAAGGAAAAGCATGATTGTCAAAAAAAGGGCTAACAATGAAAGAATTTCAAAAAGGGTTGCTAGAGCCAATCTTTCTTTTGTTGAGGCAATGAAAGCAAGAAATGAAAAATGAAGTATTATACTCATGATAACAAGTATTCTTGATGAGGTTTTTAATTTCTTTTCTGGTAGATAAAAAAGTATGATATAGTTTACAGCTACCAGGAGATATAAAATCGATAGAAAAACATTGCCCTGTAGAAGCATAGATCCTCCAGAACTGACCAGCCTTTTCTTTGATTGTGAATGAAAGAATAATAATCAATGTTGATTATTATTTAAGCTGAGGTTAGTTCTATACAATAGACAAATAATACTTTTCGCGGAAGAGCCTTATTTTTCTGTTGTAAAGACATATTTTACCATAAGAAAGTAAATCGCTCAACTATTAATTACATAGGATTGCATAAATTGTGAAAATTTCATTTTAGATAGCTTGCAAGAAGATCCATCATTCCAGGGCCGGAAAATGGCTGTCACTTATTCAAAAAACTTGACCGAGAGGGATAAAGCCGATAAGATGCGCTTATGAAAGAAGTTGTTCTGATTAGCGACGGAAATACTCCCCTGGGCAAGGCCCTGGCACGTAATTTTTATTCTACAGGTATGAAAATTTTTGCCACATTGCCCAAGTTACCTGCTGAGGCCAATAGTAAAACAGAATATCTTGAATGGAATCGTTCTTCAGCTGTAAGCGCTAAGAATTGTCTTCTTCATATAAAAAAAACGACACCAGAGGCTGTTCATTTTTATTTGCTTCCGCCTTTATTAAATCATTTAAAAGCGGATATTTCCGATCACAGAGCCTTTGAGCAATTGGTGGATTCGATTTTAAAGGGTTCTTACTACTTTGCCAGAGAGGCTGCCGACTTTCTGGACTCATCACAAAGGGGTTCGCTTAGTCTTATTCATACACCCGCGATTAAGGAAATGCCTGTTTTTTCCCGCCTGCTTTCAGGCGCTCTGGCTGAATTTTATGATATTTTACTGGAAAAATGGAAAGATCGCTTTTTAATCCAGGCCTTTGAGCTGCCCATAGAGGCAGAAGACAGCGCTGTGGAGTTTATCGAAAAGCACAAGGATCAAAAATCCGATAAAAGCTGGGGTAAATGGCTGCGTTTTAAAAAGGGATTAAGGCTGTTCTAGGCTTTTTGTTTTAATGAAGGAAATTGCTTAACTAATATCATTTCTTGTTTATAGCGCGTTAGGGAATAGTATGATAAAGCTGTAAAGTATTTACGGTAGATGGTATAACGTTCTTTGCTTGGAGTTATCGAAAGTAAAGGA
>JAFGWI010000095.1 GCA_016937215.1 Spirochaetales bacterium
GTTTTAGCAAGTCATTTTTGAAAAAATAACTTGCTATTATTACAATCCTTAACGCTAAAAATAGTGATTCCTGTTTAAGCTAAACAATTACAAAAAAAGTATTTGTTTAGCAAACTTATTTTTCAGCGATTACCGCGTTAGGGATTGCAGCGGAAACCCCGCAGCAGACCGGTGTTTTTTTAATTTTTTGCCATTGCTTTGGACAATCACCGTGGTGTATGGAGCTTCTGCGAGGAGTTGAAGCGAAAAGCCCGACCCCATGAAGCGAAGCGGAATGGGGGAACGCCCAAATAAGCCATTGGCTAACACATACAAAAAAATATTCAAACAGAATATTGATCGGAAACAGAATATCAAGTATGATGAATTAATAGGTATTTTTAAAAGCAAATTACTACATTTTCACATTGATAAATTTTTCAACAAAAGCTGCTTCTCGATTCTTGAAATGTTCAATTAACCATGGAGACCAAAAGTGATATATGAAGCAAAGATTTTCCATGCACTGATAGAAGCAGGCTGTAACCAAGTTGCCATCAGGAGGGACTCAT
The DNA here is from genome assembly GCA_016937215.1 of Spirochaetales bacterium. Classification (GTDB taxonomy): domain Bacteria; phylum Spirochaetota; class Spirochaetia; order SZUA-6; family JAFGRV01; genus JAFGWI01. The sequence continues at coordinate 552 of JAFGWI010000095.1, forward strand.
GACACACAAGGGACAAACCGAGTGTTTGCCTGAAGAAGCCGGCTACAATCCGGATACGCTTGAGAATTTCGACAAACATATTCTCGCTTGTATGGATGAAGGCATAACCCAAGGCGGAATTTATATGTTATCACGAAAGGGCAAGATCTTTGCCCATCGAAGCATGGGTAAATTCCGAGATGATAGCGCGCCTTCCACCCTTATGCCCGACAGCATCAGGCCTATAGCTTCGATCACAAAATCCATTACAGCTGTTGCCATTCTTCAGCTAATAGAGCAGGGTTATTGTTGTTTAGCGACACCTGCGGCTGAAATTATCGACGAATTTGATACTGATATGCACCGTTATATTACTATTTTTCATCTTTTGACCCATACATCGGGTATCCGGGCCGACGGGGGAGCCTACCTTGAACCTTATGTTGATTATGACAATAGCGAATGGACAAAGGAAAACTGGATAAAAAAATCATTATCCGGACCACTGGAAGCCAAACCAGGTGAGCGATGGTCCTATTGCAGTGCCGGGTTTTGTATTCTGGCAGAGATTGTCAGCCGACTTTCCAACATGGATTTTGATGATTATGTTTCAAAATACATCCTTGAACCACTTGAGATGACAAGCTCTTTTTTCTTCTGCCCTGATCACTTGAAAAACCGTGTCAGCGTCGTCGATTCACCTTGGAGTGAAAGGCTTCTAACATCCACCAAAAAGGATATTCCGACAACCTCCTTTTTGGGAAGCGGAGGGCTTTGCTGTTCCGTCAAGGATTTGCATCAGTTCGCATTAATGCTGCTAAATAAAGGTTCGTTTAATGGGAAAAACATACTCAGCCGGAAATCGGTTGAAACAGCCACACGATCACAGCTAAAAAATGTTCCCTGCTACAACTGGAGCCCCCATATCTATGACAACAGTTTTGATATGGATTTTGGTTTGGGCTGCCAATTACACAAAAACCCCTTTATTTCGCCAAGCACTTACAGCCATGAAGGCGCAGAAGGGGCTTTGATGTATATTGACCCGGAAGAAGATTTTATTTTTACCGCGTTTTTCCCGGATAGAAAATACCAGCCTAAAACATGGGAAAATTCACTGGCTATTGTCTGGTCAGGCATTATTTGAAAAGGAAGTTTAAAATGGTTCATCAAGCTACAACAGACTGTACCCCGGAACAAGCAGCTTATAATCCCGATGTTCTGGAACGCATTGACAAATATTTTTTGAATTGTATTGACAAAGGCATTACCCAAGGGGCGATTTACATGATGTCCCGAGGCGGTAAGGTTTTCGCCCACCGCAGCATGGGGAAACTGCGGCCAGACACTTTACCAGGCACCTTGCTTCCCGACGCCATTCGGCCCGCGGCATCGATCACCAAGGTGTTTACAGCCACCGCCATACTGCAGTTAATCGAACAAGGCAAATGCTTTTTATGGAATCCGGCAGCTCTATTTATACCGGAGCTTGACAACCCCATGCATCATCACATTTTGATACAGCACTTACTGACCCACACATCAGGGCTTTCAGGCGATGCTGGCAATTATTTTGAACCCTTTCCCATATTCGACTGGCTCTCATGGACAAAGGAAAACTGGATAAGGAAAGCACTTGCCGGACCCTTGGCCGCAAAACCAGGAACACAATGGCGCTACAGCAGCAGTGGTTTTTCCATTTTAGCCGAAATAATCGCGCGGATATCAAAAATGGATTATGATGACTATGTGACAGAAAAGATACTCAAACCTCTGAAAATGGATAGCTCTTTTTTCTATTGTCCCGAACATTTAAAGGACAAATTCTGTATTGTCGGGTCAGACATGAACCAGTGGGCGGTGAACAAGTCAAAAGCAAATAGTCCTTCGCCTTCGGTATTAGGAGGAGGAGGCCTGTCAACCAATGTCAAAGACCTGCATCAGCTGGGCTTAATGATGCTCAGCAAAGGAACATTAAACAACAAACGCATTCTTGGGCGTAAAACTGTCGAAGCCGCGACTCGGGCGCAGATCAAGAACATCATTTCCTACTGCTGGCAACCCCACATCTATGATGACAGTTACCCTGTTGATTACGGGCTTGGCTGGGAATTGCAGAAAAACTCTTTTATGAGCCCCGGGACATTCGGCCACGAAGGCGCTGAAGGCGCGGCTCTGCATATTGATCCGCGGGAGGAATTTGTTTTTACGGCCTTTTATCCCGACAAAAATTACCACCGGGAAACCTGGGTTCATACTCTTCCCATGGTTTGGTCTGGCTTGAAATAGGAGAGGGCGCGGCTTTATATGGCGGGCTATTGCGACTTGCAAGGCCATATCTATCCTCAATATATAAAGCCTTTGAGCTGCCCAAGAATTTCCGCATTTGGTCTGGAAATTCTCCAGCTAAAAACGCTCCCTGAGGTGGATCAGCCAGGGAAGCTGTCAAAACCACGCTATCTGGATTCTTGAAAGGATAAAAGTGAGGCTGTTCAAATCTATAATCAAACAATTCAGGGTTCTAAAAGCCGTTGCTTTTGTTACCTACAAAGAGTGGGCTGCCTACCGCTCACATATGATGGTTTCCCTGATTGTAGGCCCGGTAAGTTTTTTGGTTCAGTATTTCATTTGGCAGGCAGTATATTCAAACCAGACCCAACTGAATGGTTTTACCTTGGACCAGGTATTAAGCTACTACGCCTTAATCACCCTCACCCATTATCTGACCATGGATTTTGCCGACTGGAACCTTCACATGCTCATTCGAACCGGTCAGTTTATTACCTATATGATACGCCCAATGTCCCACCGCTATTTTGCCTTTAGCCAGAAAGTCGGCCACCGTGTTCTTGGTTTTATCTACGAATTCATTCCCGTGTACCTCATGTTTTTCTTTGTTTTTAACATCAAGCTTATTCCAGCCAATTTTTTCTGGTGCGGCCTTTCTATAGCTCTCGGGTTTCTTATGACTTTTTTCATCAATTACGCCATTGGAATAATCGGTTTCTGGATTATTAGGGGCGAGGGCGTTCGGCGAATGATCATGACAATCGACCGGCTCTTTCGCGGTGTCCTTATTCCGCTGGTATTTTTTCCTGATATGATACAGAAAATCCTGTTTTTTTTACCTTTTCAATTTGCCTCCTATGTACCAGTTCGTGTTTTTATTGGAAGTTATATACTGGGCGGCATGTCTTTTAGTATTCCGGAGATTGTAGGTATCCAGGCCATAGCTGTTGTCATCATGTTTTTTATCACCAAAATTTTGTGGCTGCTTGGCGCGAGAAAATTCACAGGAGTCGGTGTATGATGAAAAAACTTAAAATTTACGGCATTGCCTTTAAAAACGCCCTGGCAACACGACTGGCATATCGGGTGGATTTCATAATAAGCGCCTTTGTTATGCTGCTCTTTGAATTGACAATACCCTTTTTCACATTTATGATTTACCAAAACGGAGCCGGTTTTCCCGGCTGGTCATTTAACGAAGTGCTCTTGATTCAGGCAGGATTTTTGCTCTGCAAAGGCATTACCTTTCCTTTTTTCGCGGGGATAGTCTGGAACACCATCGAACATATCCGTAACGGCACCTTTGATTTACTGCTCATTCGCCCGCTAAACCCCTTATTCATGGTCATGCTGACTGGAATTGATATTAAAGACCTGGGAAAACTTATAGGGGGAATCGCTCTTTTTACTATTGCTGTTTCTTCTGTGCCGGGAAGCAGTGCCATTAATTGGATTTTTTTCGCCTTCTTGATGATTTGCTCCATTCTGGTCTTTATGTCTTTTGCTTTTTTAATGGCTGCAAGCGGCTTTAAATGGGTCGGCAATTTCAGGGTTTATGATATTTTCGAGTCACTCACTGCTTTTGCCATGTATCCAAGATCAATTTTTTCAAAAGCCCTCCAATTCCTGATCACAGCCATTATACCATTGGCTCTTATGGGTTTTCTTCCGGCATCGGTTTTACTTAACAGACCGCCAGCGGACATCTGGATCAGCCTTCTCAGCTGTCTGATTTTTCTTGTTTTCAGTATTTTTTTTTGGTACCGCATGATGAAAAATTATTCCAGTGCCGGCGGTTGATGAAAAAATCAATTTGTTCAAACAAGTTAGCATCCTGAATGGATGCGTTAGGAATTGGAGTTTAGACATCCAGTTTTTTAGAAAAGTGGATGCCAAAGCGTTTTTTGTCGGATTTTTTTCGACAACTTGCAGAGGTTGTCGCGCAACCTTAAAATACGAAACTGTTGCGCTATATATGGTGTACCAGAATAACTTTCACTCCCATATATAGCGCCAATACTATAGCTCTGAGAGTCGCGCGACAGTTTCTGCCTGTACGAGCCATAAATACGAAGTATTTATAACAAACATAAAAAACCATCGAAGGCGTCGGAGTAACAGAAAGACCAGCCTGAAAGCCATGGGCCTCAGGCAACGTCCTGAATCATTCAGGCTGAAAATTCATAATTAGCATGAACCAGGAGAAAAAAAATGATTTCAGTAGAAAAATTAACCAAACAATATACCACCTATCAAAGAGGTCACCGTTTCTGGGAAACATTGAAAAGCATATTCATTCGAAAAAAAATCAATGTAGACGCTTTAAAGGGAATTTCCTTTACTATAAAAGAGGGTGAGCTATTAGGTTTAATCGGACCCAATGGCGCGGGAAAATCCACTACCATCAAAATTCTTACGGGTATACTCTATCCAACTGGAGGAAGCGTTCAGTCCATGGGTTATGTTCCATGGAAGGATAGGCAAAAGTATGTGAAGCATATTGGTGTGGTTTTTGGGCAAAAATCACAATTAATATGGGACATCCCGCCTATTGATTCTTTTTATATGAATAAGGCCATTTATGATATTGATCATGCAAGCTATGAATCCCGGTTGAAAAAGATGGGTGATATTCTTAATGCCCATGAAATCATGAGAAAGCCGACTCGGCAACTTTCTCTTGGGGAACGAATGCGCTGTGAGTTTATCATGGCCATGCTGCATAATCCTCCTTTGGTTTTTCTCGATGAGCCCACAATTGGCCTGGATGTTATTGCCAAAGAAACAATCAGGAATTTCATCATGGAAATGAACAAACAGGGTGTCACCTTTATCCTGACGACTCACGATATGGACGATCTTGAACACCTGGCCAAACGTGTCATTGTTATTAACCACGGCGAAATTGTGTTTGAGGGAAATATGGAATCCCTTAAAACCCATTTGGGCACAAAAAAAGTTCTTCGCTTGGCCACTCATGAAAATCTTAATATACAGGAAATCGAAGGAATTTCAGACATTAATCGCCTAAGTGATTTTGAAATTCAACTGGAACTGGATACAAAAATAATCAGCATTGATCCCACTTTCCGCACCGCAAAAACGTGTTTTTTCTATTTAATTTTGGTAGATTTTCTAATTTTTGACAGGAAATACGATTAATTTA
>JAFGWI010000010.1 GCA_016937215.1 Spirochaetales bacterium
TCGGAGCGACAGCGAAGTGCCGGATAGCCCGACCTGCCGGAGGCGGGTAACGTCCAGAAAGCATGTAAGCTAAACAAATACAAAAATAGAAATCCAATTTCCGCTCCCCGAATACAAGCTTGAAAATCATCTTTTTCAGGGTAAAGCCTGCCCTCAGATAACACCCTGGGGCGCGAAACTGGGGTAAACGGCCATATATGAAATTTATTGAAAGACAAGGTTTTTCTAAAATCAAAAAAAACCCCTGTAAAGAGCTTTAGCTTACAGGGGTTGGCTTGTTGTTACAGTCAATTAAGCTAATTTGGTTGATGTTTTTGATTTGGAATAAATATCAAAGGCAACCGCCAAAAGTAGTACCATACCCTTAACAATGGACTGAATAAAGACAGGAATGCCCATGATAGACATACCGTTATTAAGTATACCCATGATCAAACCACCGATAATCGCTCCGATAACTGTTCCGATCCCACCCTTGGCAGAAGCCCCGCCAATAAAACAAGCAGCAATCGCGTCGAGCTCGAACATTTCACCGGCAACAGGCGAAGCGGAATTCAAACGGCCGGCAAAAACAATACCAGCAACAGCCGAGAGAAGGCCCATATTGGCATAAACCCAGAACATGACCCTTTTGGTTTTGACTCCTGACAATTCAGCTGCTTTTTCATTACCCCCCAAAGCATAAATATGACGCCCCGCCACTGTTCTTTGGGTAATGAAGGTGTAAATCAAAATCAGCACCACAAGGATAATCAGAATATAGGGAAGGCCATTGGCCGCGGCCAGCCAGAGAGAAAAAAGATTGATGGCCACAAAAATGCCGCCTGCCCTTGCCACAAAAGCGCCCATGGATTCAAGGGAAAAATTGTATTTCTGTTTATTTTTTCGATCCATATAAAGGCCGATAACCAGAGCCAGGGAAGCAAGAAGGCCGATGAAAATCGTAGCCAAATGAAGAAATTTATGCTGCTCCGTATAACCAAGGAAATTTGGTATTTGAATACCGAAATTCCTGAAAAAATCAGGTATGGAATCTGAAGCAATGGAAATGTAAAGCTGCGGCAATGGAATGGTCAAACCATTGAGAATCAGGTTATTTATTCCCCTGAATATAAGCATACCCGCCAGAGTTACGATAAAGGAGGGGATTTTTACATAGGCTATCCAGAAACCCTGCCACATACCAGCCAGAAGCCCCATTAAAAGGCCTAAAAATATGGAAACAATCGGTGGAAGCCCCATGGTCACACTAAAAAGGGCTGATGAGGCGCTGACAAAAGCGACCAGAGACCCGACGGAAAGGTCAATATTTCCACCTGTTAAAATACACAAAACCATACCAATAGCGAGGATCAGAATATAGCTGTTTTGCGCGATCAAGCGGGACACATTAATGGGTCTTAAAAGAATTCCGTTTGTGGTAAACTGGAATATGCCCATAATAACCAGTAAAGCGAACAACAGCGCATAATCTCGCATATTATGTCTTATCTGTGAACGAATTTTATCTATCAGCGAATTATTTGTTGTCATCATAGTAGACCTTTCTGTAATTTTATTTGAAGCTTGCTTGTTCTCATTAACGCCTGCCTCTCGCGCTTTGAATAATGCATGTCATGATTTTTTCCTGGCTGGCTTCGGTGCTAGTCATTTCTCCAACAATCCGGCCTTCATTCATTACATATATTCTATCGGAAATACCGAGGATTTCAGGTAATTCCGATGAAATAAACATCACACATTTTCCCTCGTCTGCTAATTGATTGATGATGGTATAAATTTCATATTTGGCGCCAACATCTATTCCGCGGGTGGGCTCATCCAGAATCAGGACATCAGGGTCTGAAAACAACCACTTGGCAACACAGACTTTCTGCTGGTTTCCGCCTGAAAGGTTTCCTGTCTTTTGTAATATGCTGGATGATTTAATCCTCAGTTTATCCCGATACTCATTGGCAACATTGCTTTCTTCATTTGAATTAATCACTCCCCCATTGCTGATTTTCTCAAGATTGGATAGGGATATGTTTCTTTTGATATCATCTATAAGGATAAGACCGGCATTTTTTCTGTCTTCAGTCAGGTAAGCCATTCCCTTGTGAATGGCATCGCTGATATCGATAAAATGGGTTTCCTCTCCGTTCTTTATGATTGTTCCCCTGATATTCCTTCCATAGGCGCCTCCAAAAAGACTCATGGCCAGCTCTGTTCGGCCAGCACCCATGAGGCCCGCAAATCCGACGATTTCACCTTTTCGCAAATTGAAACTCACATTATCGATCACAACACTTTCTTCATCAAGAGGATCAAAGACTGTCCAGTTCCTGACTTCAAAGGCCACTTCGCCGATTTTAGGGGTTCGAGTAGGAAAACGATCGGTCAATTCCCGGCCAACCATGTTTTTGATAATAAGATCTTCAGAGATTCTGTGTTCGCCTTTATTCAGTGTCTCGATAGCCGAACCATCACGTAAAACCGTGATACAGTTGGAGATTTCCGTGAGTTCATGAAGCTTGTGTGAAATAATGATACAGGAAATGCCTTGTTTGGTATTTAATTCAACCAGTAGCTTTAAAAGATGATCAGCGTCTTCATCATTTAAAGCAGCTGTTGGTTCATCAAGAATCAGTAACTGGCAATCCTTGCCAAGGGCCTTGGCTATTTCCACCAATTGCTGATGGCCCACTCCAATATCCTTGATCAAGGCGTTATGCTTTACCTTCAAGCCAACCTTTTCCATTAACTTGATGGCCTGGCTATTGGTTTCACGCCAGTCGATAACACCATTTCTGGCTCTTTCATTGCCCAGAAAAATATTCTCGGCTACGGACATATAAGGGCTCAAAGCCAGTTCCTGATGAATAATGGCAATTCCCTTGCTCTCGCTATCCTTGATATTTTTAAACTGGCATATTTCACCATGATAAAGAATATCACCTTCGTAGGTGCCATAGGGATAAATCCCGCTTAAAACGTTCATGAGTGTGGATTTGCCGGCGCCGTTTTCACCTACCAAAGCATGAATATGGCCTTTTTTGACTTTAAAATTGACATCATTTAAGGCCTTTACACCAGGGAATTCCTTAGTGATGTTTTTCATTTCAAGAATATTTTCAGACATACAGTTGATCCTTAATTAAAAATGATATGCTGCAATACCCTTTATTAAGGCATTGCAGCATGTTTTCAGAAATAAACTAAACTAAATACAATTCCGCTTATTTAAGATCTGATTCCTTGTAGTAACCAGAATCAATTAGAATTTGTTTGTAGTTATTTTTGTCCGCGAATACAGGCACACAAAGGTATGATGGAACAACTTTCACGCCATTATCATAATTGGTTGTATCATTTACTTCAGGTGTTTTGCCGTTCATGATGTCACTTACCATGATAACAACACGCTCAGCCAATGTTCGGGTGTCTTTAAAAACAGACATAGACTGTTCGCCGTTGATCATCATTTTCACATTGATTTTGTCACAGTCCTGACCGGTTAAAACAGGAAATGGTTTGTCAGCTGAACCGTAGCCGGCTGCCTTTAAAGAGGCAACAATACCCTGAGCCAGGCTGTCGTTTGGAGACAATACAACATCAAGTTTTTTATCAGCATAGTATGCTGTTAAAAGGTTATCCATTCTGGCTTGTGAACCTTCTGGTTTCCATGCCTTGATCGCGATAACGCTCATGTCGGTTTGTCCTGAATTGATTACCAATTGACCTTTAGCTATATATGGTTTCAAAGCATCCATAGCGCCCTGGTTGAAAAGATAGGCATTATTATCATCAGGAGAACCGCCAAACACTTCCATATTGAATGGTCCCTTACCGCTTGCAAGGCCCATTTTGTCAACGATGAATTCACCCTGGATTTGACCAACCTTGTAGTTGTCAAAAGTGGCATAATAATCGCAGTTAGGAGTTTCCATAATCAATCGGTCATAGGCAACAACCTTTACACCATTATCAGCAGCCTGTTGCAAAACGCCTTTAAGAGCTGTACTGTCGATAGACGCAATAACCAGAACCTTACATCCTTTAGTGATCATGTTTTCGAGCTGGTTAACCTGTGTTGAAACATCATTGTTGGCATACTGTAAATCAACTGTAAAACCATTGGCTTCCAGTTTTTCCTTCAAGTAGGCCCCATCCTGGTTCCATCTTTGTAATGATTTTGTGGGCATGGCCACACCAATCATATTGCTGCCGCCCTGATCGGGTGTGCCGCCGGCAAAAACTGAAACAGACAAGCACAAAACCAACATGATCATAACTGCTTTAGAAATATTTCTCATATTTCCTCCTTAAAAATTTTGTATGAAATCAAGCTCCCGAAAATGGACGGCAATAGATTTATATTGACCAAATCCATTTTGTTATAGCCCTTTTCATGAAAGAACCATTCAAAATCATCCCGAAAAAAAGATGATTGTTGAATCAAGATCTCTCTAGATTAGAGTATTGTAACTCGAAAGAAAAGTGATTTCAACTCATTTTTTTTTTAATTTTAAATTCAACAATTGGTTTCTGAAAATCAAAAACACTGGCGCCAAGTTTAATCAAAAAAAACCATGAAATCAATGATTTACAAAAAAAATACATCTTTTAATTGAAGCCATAAGCCATTTTATTAGCTAAAAATAAGATTGTTCACCTAAGCAAATTGTCCTGAACAGGAAAAAAAGAAAAAACAAAAATAAAAAACCCTTTCAGTCACCTGGGAAACAGGGTTTATTATGAAAATATTTAACCACGGGGCGGTAGTTAAGAAACAAACCCGCGAAAACAGAGCATTGCCTACAAAAAATGTTTACACCATTACAGCAAAACCAGGAGGGCGGCCAAGGAAATTCCCTATAACAGACCAACCCGAAACGACTATGTCGCCCTTTAGCCAGGGTTCAAAATCAGAGAGCAGTTACAGGCAGAAATCATCTTAAGTCATTAGGGAATAGGAGACGTTTAGAGAAAAAATGCTTTTAAACCAGGTAGTTCGGGGTTTTAAAAAAAAATCGTCCAATCACCCTTTTTCAAGGTTCTCAAACAAGCGGATTTTTTCTATCACCAGCTCCTGTATCCAGGGCTCCAGGGCTTTCGCGTCAGACAAAAAACGCTCTGCAACAGTATTTTTATGAAAATATCCATCAGGAACCAGAATCGGGGTTCCCATACGGTTACTATGATCACGATAACTTCCGGGATTAACCGTTTTATGGCTAAACTCCCTGTCTTTTATCCAGGTCAGGGCCTTTTCATCAAGATCCTTGTCATAACAGAGTTGAAAGCCGTACACCTCGCCATTATCCAGGGTCCACACATAAAGGTCCCAGTAGTCATTATCAGTAAACCAGCGGCGATGAATACCAGGTTCATCCTGGGAAACAGTTTTTATTTCTTTTAATGTTGCCATTATATAGAAAATATCATCTGGGGGTCGATAAATCAAGGCAGATTTCTAAAACAACATGGCCGGAGGTACCTCAATATCGAGACGCGCAAAAACCCTATATCCCTAATGGAAAAACAAGATAAATCAGCACATAAATAGCAAAGATTATCGGGATAGTGTGACTTTTTTCTCCGCCAGCCGGCGCTTTAATTTATCCATAGCCTCTAAAATAGTGTTTTTACGATATTTGGTATAGCTTTTGAAAATCCCCCGGCAGAGAAAATAGGACCCGAACAGCACACCAAGGGGAAAAAGCACTGAGAAAAGCACACTTCCCAGGCTTCCCAAACCAACACCCAAACCTAGACCAAGTCCAACCCCCAGACCAAGCCCTCCTCCTATACCCCCGTAAATCGCACCGGCAAACATTCCATAATTTTCCCTTATTTCGACCTTGTACTTGCCATCCCGGGTTTCATAGCCCATGAGCTGAGACGATATCCCGCTTTGATAGGATGTCATGGAGTCGTTTTGCCAAGAAAGCTGCCCCTCAATGGCCGAGCCGGAACCACGCATTTTCATAACATCCGACAACTGGGCCGCTGCTTCAGTCAAATCAAATTTTTCAGGAGACCTATCCAGATAAAACACAACGTCTTGCTTTGTCGGCCCACCTAAAAATAAAGAGGATTTTGTTTTTTGAGGCAAATCAGGATCTTCCATTGCTCTCATCAAATATTTTTCCTTTATTCCCAATTCACCAGCCAGGGCAATCAGTTCTGATTCAGTCATTCCATCCTGAGACTTCATGGTCTCCTGCTGCTGAAGAACCAGGGCCTTCTCAATTACCTTGGCAAGTTCCTTGTCAGAATATCTTTTTTCAGTTTGTTCCATTATAACATCTCCTGAATGTGCCATCGAGTTTTGAATTATTGTAGGATAATATCATGATTTTTTCCAGAATAAAATTGGTATTTGTTTAGCATATGTATTCTGGGCGTTGCCTGATAAGCCTGGGGGCTTTCAGGCCGGGCTATCCGGCACTCCGCTATCGCTTCGAAGGTTTCTTCCCGGAAAAATTCCGGTAAAAAACGCTTTAGCTGACAATTTTTGAAAAAATTGTCAGCCATGCCTCCTATCCCTAACGCATTAGAAGCATAAAATTAA
>JAFGWI010000011.1 GCA_016937215.1 Spirochaetales bacterium
ACAGCCCCTTCTTCACCGAGATTTGCAATATCCTGATTAAGAATCACTTTCATTTTGATTCCCCCTTGTAGAATTTGTAGATTTTCTATATTTAATCCAGATTTCCGATACACCGAGGCCTGGAATAACAATACCGACAATAACCATTAATAAGTAAGGACTAATCATGGAAACAAGCGCCAACACAAGTAATGGAGCCAGTCTAAATATATACGATGAAGATGCTCTTTTTGTCAATAAGTATCGAATAATTCCCATACCTTGCAAGCCAAAAAGAAATAATAAAAATACAAGTGGTACACAAACAAGAGCAAGAAGTTCGAGTTTTCCCATGATCGCAAAAAGCATTATTAACCCCAAAGAAATTATTACACCCCACACCATATCTGCTGGCAGGTAAAATTGAGCCAGATTATAAACCGCAACTTTGCCCTGGCTATGACGAAAAGCAGCCGCGCGGCCTATCGAACATGCCATAATCAAATTTATAAAATAAACAAAGCCCTGGGCGCCAATAAAAGCAATATAAAACACACCTATAGGTACCTTTTGAAAAACCTCGCCTTGAAGATCCTGAGGCAGCATGGAATCTAAAAGAGCAATAAACTGCTCAGCTGGAAACATGATTCCAGAAACAATGGCCATAATAATCATGGAAACACCCAAAGCTGCCAAAAGGCGGTACAAAGCTCTCCAGGTTGCGGGTCCATAAAAACGCTCAAAGATTAGAGCAAAACCCAATAACGCGAAAAACAAAATATCCCAAACCATGTTAAACACAAAAAGTTGACTATTGCTTTGCCTGAAAGAATCCAGAGCAGAGCTTGCCTGAGCGTTCGACGTATAAAGCTTCATCACCAGTTCGACAAAAAACTGCCGGGGCAAAACAAGAAGCAACGCAAACACAACAGAGATTACAAAAAAACCTTTATCTGCTCTAAAACTGTAGTAATAAAGTGCAGCCATCATCAGCACAACACTCATTTGTCCCAGGATCGGACTCATACCAAAAAACAACAAACTCATAAGCGTCAAAAGGTAGGAAATTCCCGCTGCAATGGCCCCGTAGACAAGTGCTCCACTCCATTTGTGATTATGGGAAGAATGAAAAGAAAAGAGGGACGATAGGTCCCTCTGGTTTTGTGCTTCTATTATAGGTTGATCTTCCAAAGACATTATTTTTTCATATCAACAAAAGGCAGCAAAGCAATGGTCCGTGCCCTTTTAATTGCCCGGGTCAACTCTCGCTGATGCTTGGCGCAGGTACCGGTTATTCGCTGTGGAATGATCTTTCCTTTTTCAGTCACGTAACGTCGCAAACCATCAACATCCTTGAAATTGATCACACCTTTTTTGGCGCAAAATTTACAGAATTTACGCTTGAAAAACATTTTTCCGCGCCGACCACCTCCAGCGCCCCTGTCTCCACCGCGACCGCCTCTATCTCCACCGCGACCGCCTCTGTCACCACGATCGCCTCTATCTCCGCGATCGCCTCTGCCCATCCCTGACGGATCATCCATCATATCCATATTTTTGTCATCCATATTATCATGATCAGACATTTTCTATCTCCTTAATATTAAAACTAAAAGGGAATATCATCTTCAAAATCATCATTCGACGGCCCTGAACTTTGAGGACCTGAAGCAAACCCGCTTCCTCCGGAAAAACCCTGATTGTCGCCCTGGCCATAGCTTTGGCTGCCTTCTCCAGGCCCATTACCACGGCCACCCAGAAGTTGAATATTTGTTGCCACAACTTCAACCCGGCTTCGGGCTTGACCATCCTGCTCCCAGCGGCTTTGGCGAAGCTCTCCCTGAACACCTATTTGCTTCCCTTTAACCAAATAGGACTGAAGGGCCTCAGCTGTTTTGCCCCATAGGGTGATATCAAAAAAGCTGGCTTCCTCTATCCATTGATCGTTCTGTTTGCGCCTTCGGTTCACGGCTATACCTAATTTACCAACAGCCATGCCCCCATTAGTGTATTTAATTTCTATATTACGGGTCAAACGTCCGACTAAAACAACGGAATTAATATCAGCCATGCCTTCTTACTCCTTCACCGAATCAATCCTAATTATCTTCCCGAAAAAAGACAAATTTGAGGATTTCGCTTTTCAACTTTAAACTGGCATCCAAGGGCTTAATCTTCGCAGGATTCGCTTCGATGTGATAATTGATATAACGCCCCTTGGAGGAATGCTTAATTACATAAGCCAAATCCCTGGCGCCCATATCCTCTTCGTTTAAAACCTTTATTTCAAAGGTTTTAAAATCTTCCTTAACAATTTCCTTACCCTTGGTGAACTGATCTTCCTCGGGGCGGAAAATAACAATAGCCTCGTATTTATTCATAATACCCTCCTTGCGGTCTAGATTTCGATCTGCTTTGGTCAAAACAGATAAAGAGGCAGAATTGAAAGTAACAAAAATAAAACCAAATGTCAACATCAGGGGGAAAGATTTCACTCAACATACTTTTAGTTTTTAAGGCAATGGCTTTACAAAACATTGACTATAAAACCCTCTTCTACATAAATGCATAATCACACCCGTTTTTTTTAAAAACCAATGTTCAATATAATATTACATGAATTTTTCACTTTACATAGGAGGCTTTAAAACACAACTTATCTTAAAACTGGAGTATGTAGTGCCACTCATTACAACGTCAGCTCTCTTAAGCCGATTATAATTTCACCCCTTCTTCAGGACCTAATACCCTGTACTTTTCTTTAGTATTTGTGGCATTATTTGAATTCATTTAAGTGGCTCCTTTTCTTATGCTTTTTGAGCTAAACATAGGATATCAAAGGAAGGCTGCCTTTTCAATATTTTTCCGCCCCAAAGGGTGCCCATAAGGGCCGGGCCGCTAGCCTAAAAAGCGTTGCTTGTCAGACTTGAATTCGGGCAATTTGTAGAATTCTTTCAATACTTCAGTTTTGAAAGAACCTCAATAATAGTATTTGTTTAGTTTAAACAGGAATCACTATTTTTAGCGTTAAGGATTGTAATAATAGCAGAGCTAATTGCAAAAGTCCCGACTTTAGCAATTAGCAGAC
>JAFGWI010000096.1 GCA_016937215.1 Spirochaetales bacterium
CTGCAAGCCATTGCTTTGGATAAGTCATTGCCCTCTAAACAATTAAATGGGTTCTTTGGTAAAGGAGTGGGCAAAACAGGTGAGCCCAGGAATGCAACCATTGTTTCTCTGTTGATTGCCCTGGTTTTTGTAATTGTTGGAGGCATTGATGTGGTTGCTAAAATTATTTCTATGTTTTTTATGGTCACCTATGCATCCATGAATCTCATTTCCTTTTTCAATCATTTTGGCGCAGATCCTTCTTATCGTCCTGCGTTTAAATCTAAATGGTATTTTTCTTTGGCCGGTTTTGTTTTGGCTACACTCTTAATGTTTTTGATGAGCCCGTTTTATGCAGCAGTTGCGATTGTTGCTATCCTGATTATTTATGGATTTATCAATCACGTGCATCGTCAGCGGGCCGGACTCGAATCTATTTTTCAGGGAGTGATGTTTCAAATTAGCCGTAAAATTGCGGTTTATTTGCAGGGTGTTGCTAAAAACAATGAAACCTGGAGACCTTCGGCAATTTGTATTTCATCCGACACTTTTGAACGGGATAAAATTTTTGATTTACTGAACTGGATTTCCTATTCCCATGGTTTTGGGACCTATATTCACTACATCGAAGGATATTATTCGAAGGAAAAGCACCGTGAATCCCAGGAAGTGCTTGATCGGCTGATACTAAAGGCAAGCAAAACGGTTGGCAACATGATTGTAGATACGGTTATTTCCCCTTCTTATACGTCTGCTATTGCACAGCTTATTCAGATTCCCGGTATATCCGGAATGGAAAATAATATGGTAATCTTCGAATATGATAAACAAAAACCGGAAAAGCTAACCCGGGTGATAGAAAACCTGCGCATGGTGGAGGCCGGCGATTTTGATATCTGTATATTAGGAAGTTCCATGCGTAATATTAAATACGACAACGGTATTCATATTTGGATTCGCGACATTAATCGTGATAATGAAAGGTTGATGATTTTACTGAGTTATGTAATCATGGGCCATCCATACTGGAAAAATGCGCGCATGAGCCTTTTTATAATGAGTGAGAAATCTAAAATGGAAGAAACGGAGCAAAGTATTAGTCAATTTGTATTAGAGGGAAGACTGCCTGTTTCAAAACATAATATTACCGTAGTTGAGCATGAACCGGAGGTGAATTTTCGCACCATCATAGGCAAATATTCTTCTGAAGCGGCTCTGACTATTGTGGGTTTTTACAATGAACAACTTAAACATGAAGGAGAAAAACATTTTCAGGGATTTGACGCTGTGGGAGATATTTTGTTTGTGAATGCTCATAAATTACTGGAAATAAATTAACAGAATAAAATTCATATTCTATTTTCTGCTCAGATGCACTGCAAAAGAAATGATGTAATCTTCTGCTTCCGGTCTCCCTTATTTTATTCTGAAAAAGTTGACTCATGAATTTTTGGATCCGTTTAGGATTTCTAACAGTTCAATTGATATTTGGTTACTTTTGTAATAATAACAAGGACTAGGACTTAACCTTTGAAGAATTATGCCTAATAATCAATTTGTAGTTATCGGAATAGGACAATTTGGAGAGGCTATTGCACGCTCGCTTTCGAAAAAAGGAGCAGAAGTCATGGCCATCGATAAAAGCCCGGAGAAAGTGGATTATATTGCCAATGACGTGGCTTATGCGGTGGCGCTGGATTCAACCGATAAAAATGCACTGATTTCCCAGAATATTCAGGATTATGATGCTGTGGTAATTGCCATCGGCGAGGATTTTGAAGAGTTGCTACTGACCGCGGTAAACCTGATTGAGTTGAAAATCAAAAGAATCATTGTCAGGGCCAAGGGGCGGGTAAACCGACAGATTCTCGAGAAACTGGGGCTCAAAGAAATATTTTCCCCGGAATTTGAAGTTGGTAAAGTGGTTGCCGAACGATTGCTAAATCCAAGCATCGGTAACTTTCTCGATCTTCCCGACGGTTATGTAATTACTGAAATTAAAGCTCCGAAATCTATAATCGGACAAACCCTGGAATCGATAAAACTCCGTGAATCATACAATATTAACCTGGTTACCATCCGTAATGAAGTCGAAGAAGTAAAAGGAAACAGAATTGTCCAGACTCAGCATATCAAAGGGGTTCCGCAGGGAGATACGGTGATTGGAGAACATGACTACATTGTCGTTTTCGGAAGTGCCAAAGACATCGATAAATTCATAGACATCAACAGCTAAAACTTTATGCCTTCCAGAATTTTCAAATTTCGTGAAAATATAAATCTCCGTATTTTCAACAGCAAAGCTTTTGTAATTAAGCTTTTGAGGGTTCTGAGTTTCTTTGTTTTTACTTCTGTTATTGCTTCAGGCGTTTATTTTTACGGCTTTCCTCAAACACATAATTCCTTGTTGTTCGACCAGCGCATCATTAAATACAGCCTGATTTTCTTCACTATCCGTTTTTTGATCTATATTTTTTATGATTTTCACCCGGTTGATTTCATCAAGGAAAATCGTGTCGAAGGCGTTGTTTTGCTTTTGTTTGTCATCTACATGATATTTCCATCCCTATTCAATTTTTTGATTTTCAAACCATTATTTCATAACGTTACTGAAAAGCATTCCCATATACTTTTTCAAATCTACTTCCTTAGCATTTTTGTCGTGGAATTGGGAAAATCTGGACCAAAGTTTTCTGCCCTGAACCTGCGGCCGGCTTCAGCACTTATTCTTTCGTTTATTATTTTGATAGGAGCCGGAACGGGATTGCTCATGCTTCCTGAAATGACAACAGCCGGTCACATCAGTTTTATTAATGCTCTGTTTACATCTACCAGCGCAAGTTGCGTTACCGGGCTGATTGTGGTTGATACGGCAACTTTTTTCACTTTTAAAGGAAAGCTGATTATCATGTTGCTGATTCAACTTGGAGGAATAAACATTATATCTTTTGCCACCTTTTTCGTGACGTTTTCCCGGGCACACGGTAACATAAAATACCAATCGTTCATCAAGGATTTTTTAAGCGCTGACCGCTTATCCGATACCAAACATCTTTTAAG
>JAFGWI010000097.1 GCA_016937215.1 Spirochaetales bacterium
AGCGAAGCGGAGTTATGGAAAGCCTGGCCTGCTGTAATGAAATGAAAGCAGGAAACGCCCAACGTAATAACCAGCTAAACAAATACCAAAGTGTTTATGCCCCTTTGCTGGCCTTTCAGCTAGATTAGCTTGTCTGGGGGATGGAAACAAGATGGTCGTCGGAAAAGAAATCCCTGACAATATCAGCTAATTCAGGTGAAAAGGGGATGCGCATTATCAGTTTAACAAAGCCGCCGGAACCTGAGGCCAATTTAACCACTGTTCCCTTGACTGTAAAACGGTAGATTTGAAAATAGAGTTTGGCACCGATTTCGGAACCCACTTTTAAATTGGGATCGATGCCAGGCACAACAAGGGTCAATAATTCCACAGTCATATTTAAAAGACGGCTTTCAATTTTCCGCTCGCCGATAATGCATTCAACATAATTATTAAAACGAAGTTTACGCGCGTTATCGTTATTAATGAGAATTTGTTTGGATTTGAATTTATTGTAATACTGGCGAATGGATTCCATTTCAGAGAGATAATCTCCCAGGGTGATGATAAGATCCTCAGGACAGTTTTTGTAGCTCACGTCAATCATGGCCATGTCCTGGCGGCCTTTAAGGGGAATCAGTTTATTAATCTTTACATACACAAAGAATTTCAGGGGGATGTTTTTCTTTTGGAAGGTAAATTTTAAAACAGCCAGTTTAAGCGTATAATGTTGAAAAAAAGGCAATTCTTCTTTTCGTAATATGACAAAAAGAACTGCTTTGGACATGGAAACCTGAAAGGGCGCGCAAATGATGATAAAATTATCGATTTTTAGAGTGGTTTCAGATTGCTGAAGGCCCATTTTCTTGATGGCAAAGGCATCGAGTCTGATATCCTCTTGACCGTATCGTTGAAGGTATTGTCGGGCTTTGGGTTTTGCCATGGTTAAATATTGTATCCTTTTGTGTGGTTTTTCTTCATCTTTCCTCTGAAATTATAAAAGATCTATTTTTTTAAAGCAAATTTTTTTTAAGAAGCTGCTTTACTTCATATTCAAAATTGGGAGTAAAAAATTGGGTGTTCAGTTTTTCAAGGATTTCTTCTCTTGAAAAAAACCGACCCTCATCGATTTCCTCTTTGCTTATCCTGATCGGACCATCATGAGTAAGCCGATAAGTATAAACCAGTTCGGTTTCATAGGTATTTTTCCAAATATAGGAGTAGAGAAATTCGGCATTATCGCTTTCTACCCCGAGTTCTTCTTGTGCTTCCCGTTTGAGAGAGAGCAAAATGTCTTCATCAACACTGACATGGCCACCCACTGAGGTATCCCATAAGCCGGGTAAGGTATCCTTTGTTTTGGCCCTTTTCTGAATAAATAATAAGCCATTGGAATTAAAAACATGGAGGTGGACAACAGGATGTAATAAGCTGGGATCGCTATGACACTGCTCGCGACTTGCTTGGCCTAGCCTTTCTCCTTTATCATTAACCAGTGGCAACATTTCCTTTGACATATGCCAAAGATACTCCTTTTTTTCGGCGAATTCAAGGATTTTTACGTGCTTCATTGGGCCGCGAATTTGCTCAAGGTTCATGGTTTTTTGGATAAAATGCTATTTGAAGGTGGCTTTTTAATTTGATCCATAGTGATCATGAAAATTTACTTTGTTAGTAAATCATCCCATATAATGCCTTGGCCTGCCTCAACAAAGCGAGTGGTTTTTCGTCCGATAATCTGGTTCCAATAGCGAGGGTGGAGGCCTGGTTCAAGGTTTTTTTCGCTTCGCAGTATTGCCAGGTTTTTCTCGGTGAGGGTTGTTCCAACAGGAAGTGAGTCCCAGGCATGTATGGACCGGCGTGTGGTCGCGTAATTGTCTTTTTCCGATGGGGCGAGCTTCTTGATTCCATTACCTAAAACCTGTTGAATGCGTTGTGCTCCGTAATTCTGGTCAAGATAGCTTTGTAGTTCATTTTCCTGCAGCTTTGACCCTGTTTGTAAATCATCTGTCATTTTTTTGAATAATTGTGGGGGAAGAGCAATTAAGTCGTCAAGCCCGTCATCCTTTCGGGACAATGTAAAATGTTTTTCTATGGCAACCGCACCCTGGGTCATGGCTACTAAAGGAACCAGTGAGGGATCTGTTGAATGGTCCGAGACGGCCGCAGGGACCCCAAATATCTGGCTCAGGGTTTTTAGCAATGTGAGGTTGTATTCTTCTTCCGGGCTGGGATAGGAGGTGATGCAATGAAACAAGACCACTTGTTTTGGCAGGTATTCCAAGGCTTCTTCAATATCTGCCAATTTGGACACACCTGTAGAAAAAAACACCGGTAAATTCAATTCAGCGGCCTTTTGCATTAAACCAAAATAATTATTTTCAGGTGAAGCGATTTTTATGGCATCAACTTTTAATCCTTCCAGAATGCCCAGGCTTTTTCTGCCAAAGGCTGATGCTAAAAATATCAAACCCTTTTTTTCAGTGTAGAGCTTTAATTCTTCATAAAAAAAACGGTCCTTTTCCAGCTTTTTGAATATGTCGAAGAGATTAATGAAGCCGCCTGGCAGGCTGATTACACCTGTTTTTGGATGAAGGATTTCTTCAGCAAAGACAATCTGAAATTTAGCGCAATCCGCTCCTGAATCCTTAGCCGCGTCGATTAATTCTTTCGCTTTGATGATATCTCCCTGATGGGCTGTTCCGATTTCTGCAATCACAAAGGGCATTTTGCCTGGTTTGAGTGTGTGTTTTCCAATTATCATAGCTGAAGCCTATCAGACTAAAAAAGCTTTGACAACGCATATCCTTTGATTTCATTCATTCTGTTTCGAAAGATCGCGCAAAATGAAATTTGTATTTTTCCAAAAAAAAGGTAAAAATCATAAACCTGGATGGCATTTCTTTATGTAAAGTCTTTCGGGCGTTGCCCGCTTGCATTTCATTTCAGCAGGCCGGGCTTTGCGTGACTCCGCTTTGCTTCGAACTCCTCGGCGCCCATTAAGGCGCCTCCGGGGTTTCGCAAAGCCTTTTTGAAAAAAGGCTTTGCGATCACTCCAATCCCTAACGCGGGGAACCGCATTGAAGCGGGATTGTTTGGTTAGCCAAAAGAAGTATCCTGACAACAAGCGTCAGGGAATGTTGATTCTCAGAATCTTCATACCTACGAAAATCCCGGGTAGTTATTGTTGTTCGAAATTCTTTATTTCAAATCTGCCAAATTGTTATCATAGCTTTTTTTGCTGCAATAATTTGATAATCCTGTGATAGGTATGGAAATATTGATATGTTTAATTTGGGAAGTGTTATGATTGGAATTTGGTAAGGGACAATAAAGTTCCCAGTAACGAATTTTAGCAGGTCATAAGGATTGGAGCCATAGTTCACCATTTTTTCAAAAATGGTGAACCAAAGCGTTTTCCAGCTAATAATTTTAGCTGGAAAACGTTTTGGGGCGAAGTTGAAGTGGCAGAAAGCCCCTGGGTTTATCAAACAACGCCCGGAATTTCCTAAAAACAAGCGTGCAGTACAACAGGTTGTAGTTTGGATATACTAAATTTCCTTATGGGCCAGGAGGTCTGTTTTGAGAAATAATTTCTTTCTCTAAAGAAATCCCATTATCGAAGTGTTAGCTTTTTTACATGAATTTTATTGTTATTATTAAAATCCACATAGGCCACACAGACTGATTCCGTTGTGACGCTTAACCATTCGGGGTGAAAACCGGCGCCATTGGTAACAGGTATGCCTATAATTTCCCACTGGTTGGCTTCGTAAGTCCAGACACTGCGACCCGCGGCCAGATAAATTTTACCGTTTTCGTCACTTTTAATTGAGGGGTAGGAGAGACCGGCTGAACCTGGAAAATTTAAATCAACCCATCCTCCATTTTTAAATACTTTTACTACAATTTTTTCTTGGGGAGATAATTCTTTAAAAGCCACCACAGGATGTTCTTCTTTATCCAATGCCATGGAAATCATGATAGAGTGTTTTTTGCTAATAGACTTGTTTATAGAATCGTTTGCCAATAGTTCCCATTCAGGAGCTGAGTCCTTCGCTGAAGGCGATTTTATTTCTTTGAGAACATAGGGGAGCTTTGAAGTGTAAGAGCCATCGAGAAAGGCTATATATGAAACCTGTTGTTTATCAATGGTTAGTGAAGGGTAGAAATCAGATTGAAGGCTTTGTATTTGTTTTCTATTATCTCGAATAATTTGATTAATATCTAAATGGTTATTAGAGATGGGTTCACCTAAATACTGTAAAATAATTTGGTGTAGATAATTGTGTGAAATTAATTGACCTTGAATATAATGCGGGTTTAGGCATATTACTGCTTTTCCAAAGTTTGGATTATAATGAAAATCTTCGTAATTTGTTTCTTCACCCATTTCGAACCAAAACTGATTGTCAATAGTCAGTTCTGATTGCCAATCGCTATTAATTGCTTGTCTGGATAACAGGTAAAAACCAAAGAAATTTGGCATATCAATTTTACTTGATTTATTCAGAATTTTGAGAGGAGTTGAATTTTCTGTTTTAATTGAATTCCAATTTTCATCAAAGGGTGGTGTTGAGGAAAAAACCACTTGGGGTTTTCCATTATCATAGTCTGCCAGGCTAATACCTAGTGTTAATTGTCCTTTAGCAATATAGGGAAGAAATTCCCATTCCGGTTCTGGTGGCTCGTTTTTCAGGCGTTTAATAACAGCTCTATCTGTACTTACTGTAAATGCCGCGATCAATTCATTGTTGCTTGAAAGGGCAGATGAAAAGTAATTGTTAAAATTCTTTGAATCAGCGATAATTAAATTGGTATTTTTCCACTTTTTTTCTTTGTACTGATGAGCCGATAATCCAAATTCACTGTCTTGAAATAGGACGAATATTTCTTCGTTTGACACTGAACATACTGAAGCTCCCCAGGCATTTTCATCTGAAATGGTTCCTAAATCTTCCCAGGGAATTCTGACTCCAAATGTATCGCTATAGAAAGATTTTCCTTTGTAAATTCCGTCTTTTGGAACAAAGAGAAATCTGTAATGACTGTTCATTGGTCTATCGGGACATTTCCAATCAAATGAACCTGAATTTAATAGATCATCTTGAACAACTTCGATAAATTTTTCCTCGCATAAAAGACTTATTTTAGCTTTTTGAAAAATAGGTGTTTGATTGTTCCATCGTATTTCGATTTTATCTCCAGGGTAAAAAAGCATCCCCTCTTTTGGTTCTGTAATTGAAAAATTATGAGGAATATTTCCTGTAAGAATATCGGGCCCGGGTAATTCTTTGCATCCTAAAATATTGATTACCAGTATTAAAAGCATAAATTTTTTCATTTTTTTTTCCTTAATAACTTATAATTAATTTCAATCCCACCAACTCCAGTCCAATAGTAATCATTCAAATTCAGAAAAGCAAAGTTAACGGATGTTTTTAATAGTAGGCTTAAATTGTTGGTAAGGTTTAATCCCAAGCCAACACTTGCTGGAAATAAAAACCTGTTGCCCCAGTCATCTTTCAGGTAGTCATCCTTATAATAAACTATTTGAAAATTACAACCCAGTCCGGCTTCGAGATTAATAAAATACAAATTGGAAAATCGGCTGATGTAGGAGAAAAATAGATAAACCGGAATGTCTATATATGCACAAGAAAAGGGAACCGTATTATGACTTTTTGAATAGCTGAAGGCACTTGCGAAACCTGGCCCTATAATACCCCAAGGCGTATCATAATTAATGGTCAAAGCTATCGCTCCAGTTATTCCTGGATTCAAACTTGGTACTGTGGAAAGGGGCATGTTAAAGGCCAATTTGGGATTGAGTGATAAGTATATTTTATCCCTTTTGGGAAATTCATGATAAATAATTTTTGCCGACCATGATGTTTTATCAAGTAGTATATTTTGATTTGGGTTTGTGATGAATTTGTCATAGCGGTACTTAATTCCATCCATTTCCGTGATAAATACATATTTGCCGGGCGGCAATGAGATTATTCGAGACCCGCCATTATCCAATTGTGGCGAGAGTGATAGAATGTTTTGGGATTGCTCATCCCCTGTAATTTGTACAATATTCACAGTTCCTGGATAATTGATTAAAACAGTTGCTTTATTGTAATTATAAGCAAGCTTTACTGGTTCGACTTTGCTAAGAGAACTTAAATTAATGGTTGGGGTTTGTAGCATTAATTGTTTATTGGCAATTCTATTTCTTAGGTAAGCAAATAATTCGGATAATGTAATATAATTGTCCTGTTTGAATCCAGTCTCCTGTAAAATTGTCAGTGTTCGGGTTAATTTATCCTTCGATATCATAGGATTTAGCAAACATTCATCATGATAATTATAAGTCTGTTTTATCAAATTTTGATCGTTGCTATTTGATATTTTCGATAGCACATTTTTGTGTAATTCTTTAAAGCCAAGGCTTTCAGGAATCCTGTCATAACCAAGAGAGGTAAAGATTGAATATATTTTTTTTTCAGTTTCAGGAGAGGCTCCAAGGTAAGTGTATTTTTCGATAAAATTGAACATTTCTTTGAGAAATTTCTGGTTCCATGGAGCCTGCTTGCTGTATATTTCATAATAGAAAAAGTCAGAAGCCAACACAGAAGGGGTAAAACCATCGGCATCGCCCATGAGTGCTATTTTTAAAACTGGTGAAAAACTGTCTGCCAGAGAGGGTTCAAATATGCGACTTGATGTAATAAATACAGTGCCTTCAGATTGGGTATTAAAATCAAGATAGTTTGGCGCGCCAAGTATTTCAGAAAAACAGGCGTCCAGGATGATTAATTTAAGTTTGGCTTTTATTGATTCCAGTTGGGATTGAAGTTCTGTTTTTTGAAAGAGTTCATTCCCTAAAAGAAGCCCGCTGGGTAGACCATGGCCGTAATAAAAAAGGAAAAACTGCGTTTCTTTGAAAGCCTGCCGTTGCGAGATAATCTTTCTTGTTCTATCGAATGCGTCCTGCAATTTTTTAATATCCGGGTCTTCCAGAATTTGATAATCATCGACTTTGCAGTATTCTTTAAATAGCCACGCGATTTCCTGAACTTTACTTTTTGCGTTAGTCAGAGGCGCTTCATTAAAACCATTTGAGGATGAGATAAAGAGGCCATAGCGGAAAACATTGGTTTCACTGAAAAGGATCAATTGGCTTAAAAGAAGAAATATGCATACAAGAAAAATTTTTTTCACATTCCTATTCCTTGTAAAAACAGATAATCGGCATTGTCATTTTTATTATTTCCAGGCAGTATTGAGGACATTTCAACAGGTTGTCTTGCATTTTTTCGTGATAAGCGCTGAATGATCTGTTCAGTATTTATGTCGATGTCATCAGTAGAAAAGTATGCCACAAAAAAAATATATTGACCTTCCTTGGTTATGAAATTTTCTTCAATGATAGTTGGTTCAATCATGTTTAGGCTTTGTTTTTGATGATCATAGCGATATAATATCCTGTTTTTTCCATTACTATCTATCACTAATACAACACCTTTTTTGTAGTCTGAACCTGAGCCAGTTGCCTGAAAACTTATTTGTAGCCTTTGGCCAGGAATTATAGTTTGGCCATTGGTTAGGAGGTTTTGAGGTGTTTCGGAGCTTGTAATCAACAGTGTTAAATTTTTTCCGAGAAACTCGGAGCTCTGGTAATTGTTCAGGTCATTTGGCCAATAGTTTATTATAGTAACTGTTAACAAAGCGGTGATAGCTGCCATGAAAAAAAGCCTTAAATTAACCGGTTTAGGGCTAGTTCTTTGTGCCTGTTGCTTTCTGTTTACCTCATTCAGGGTTTTTATATATAAACTTTCATCCACATTATAAAGTTTCATTAATTCATTCTTTATTTTTGGATCTGATTCAATCAAAATTTTATCAAATTCGGTCCAGTTTTTTTTACCCTTTGAGAATAAGCTCCAAATGATTTTTTTTGTTTTGTGATCCATAATTTTGCCTAATTATTAAATACGATAAAAGTTGTCGACGCTGTTAAAATCTATTCCCAGACATTTCACACAATTTCGTAAATTTTCCTTTGCTTTTTCAATTTGATACTCTTTAATTTTTAATCTTTTTTTCATAACATGATCTCCCGCGTATAGCAAGATGATAATAATTTTCGGGTTTACCCCCATCTTGCATGACTGATCGAGACATTTTTCAGTAATATAATTTCTGATATTATCAATGATTCGTTGATATTCCGCGCGTTTGGTCGCAAGCTTGAGTAATTCTTCAAATTCTTCTGTGATTAATGAGGGGAAATCCAGTTCCTTGATCACGGCCATGGCCTTTTTAGTGTCCCGAATGCTAAGACTGTTAGACTTTTTTTTATAATAAAAAAGGTTCCCATGAGCTTTTATGTTCATCAGGTAGATAAACAGGTCTTCTGGTAATTCTTCCTTGTACAGAATCACCCGACGCATCTGTTTCACACTTTTTCCTCTGAAATAATCCTGAATGAAATTTTTTAAAGAACGTTCCATGTATTTATTGAATATTGCAAAGGTTTTTTTATAATGAAATTTTTTTATTAATTTTTGAAATTTGTGGGTTAAAAAAAAATCTGAAATCCTTGAGGCTTCAGATTCCAGATATTTTTCCATATCATATCCATACAACACTTTTGACTCTGCAGTTTCACTGTTTGAAATTTTTTGTAAACAAAATATGAATATTGATTCTTTATATCTTTGCTCTAGTATCTGGTGGGCCCTGGTTCTTATTTTTTCGGAGTGTGATTGCCGAAAAATAGTGATCAGCGTTTTATCTAATAAAGATTCGGCAATGCAATTGAGATAGTTCCATACATGGTTTTCAATTTGGCTTTTTTTATGAATTGAAGGGCTTACAAATGTATTGTGTTCTTTATAAATCCTGCTTTCAAGATCTATTGTCAGTTTAGAGGCAAAATCTGAAATTTCTTCAGGCGATTCATAGGGCGCGTGGCTAATGAAAGATTTTATAAAATATTCTTTGTAGGATTCATAATGTTTTGTGAAATGAGAATTCTTTTCGGGAGCTCTTTTGTGCTTTTTATCGATTTTTTCTAAAAAATCTATCTTCATAACTAATCTGTAAAAAACCTTTTTCTATATTTCTTAGGAATGAGACTTATGATGAATTATTTAGAAAGAATATACTATATACAATTTGGTATGTCGATGGAATTTTTTTTATCGTATTTATTATGTAAATATTATTTATGGAGGTTTTTATGAAAAAACATTTAAAATCAATTGTTCTTTTGATGCTTTTGGTTATGGTGGTAGCCAGTTGTACGCTGGATTCCGCGCTGTTAGAGAATGAGAATGTTGAAGGTAAATCTGAAACAAACCTGTCTGTCGCAACAAAGGGGAATGCAAGTGTTGTCACCGTGATTTTATACGCGCAGCAGGATGGAAGAGTTTATGACATTGCTCCAGATAATCCAGCTGGTTATGCGGATTATTTTGCTGCTGATGCCTGGACATGGAGTTCTCGTCCCGGAAAAGTTAGAAGCTTGCTTCAATTTAATCTTTCATCCATAGCATCCAATAAAACGATAACTGAAGCTAAGTTGTATTTATACAGCCATCCTTCTATTAAACATTATAGCCCATCTTCTACAAGTACTAATGCTGTTCATTTATATCGTGTCATTTCCCCTTGGTCTGCAAATACGGCTTGCTGGAATAATCAACCAAGTATAAGCAGCTATCATTCAGTTCAGGTTCCTGCTGCCCAATATGGATATAGTTCAAAAAATTATGTTCTGGATGTTACAGCAATGATCAATGATATGTATCGCTATGGTAATTATGGTATGATGCTTAAATTGGATTCTGAGAATTATTATAGAAGAATGTATTTTGCTTCAAGTGAGTGTTCTCAATCTTCCTTAAGACCAAGATTGGTAATTAAATATAAATAACAATTAGGTTCTTTTTCAAGAGTGCTGTTTTGAACAGCACTCTTGTTTTTTTTAGCATCATCTTGAGTTCCCCGATCACCATCATATTCCAAAAGCTATATCGCCACTCTTTTTAAACCCTTTTTGCGGCTCTTCTCTCCTTTATAATATAACTGATCCATTCTTTATAAAAAGTAAAAATAAATACACTGATTTCACAAATAATCGGGAGGAAACTTTTTATAAAATTTTTCGGCCGATATTATTATCGTTCTTGCTATATACAGGGTGCCCCCAATTCCCCACCTTTTTAGCTTCAACAGCCTGTTAATAAAGGATTCTTTTTCCCCAAACAGTTGAAAACTCTGTTAGAAGAGGGAAAAGGGGTCGGAGCCCTCAGGCGAAGTGGCGGACAGCCCGGCCTGCCGGAGGCAGGTAACGCCCAAACCTTCTTTATTATTCATGCGCGCTGTAACGACGTTTGATTAGGGGTGATCAAAATAATCATGAAGTGTTTTGATTTTATTCCGGATTTCAGGGCTGTTGGGTGGAAAGAATATTCTGCCTTTTGAAAAAAGCGATGTTGATACTCCGATAACCGAAAATAATATTAAATTATCCAGTAGATCAGTCATTTCCGCGTCATCCCAGTTGTTCAAAGAGCCAAAATATCTGTCCTTCCAGAAAGGGTGCTGCAGGCTCGCGTAGTTTTGCTCGCCTTTTAAAATCAAGCGGACCTCTCTGTAGCTGTACCTGCGATTGTGCTTCTTGAAAAATCCTAATAAATTTTTTATCCAATGGTTTTGCACACTTTCGGGAGTTTTTTTTGTGTCCAATTTAGATAAACAAATATCGCAACCGCTGCAATATTCAAACTCGTGATTCATGAATTCGCTCAGGATTTCTCTGCGGCAATTTTCTTTATTCAGAGCATAGGTCAGCATTTTTTGATATCTGATTTTTTCATAATCCAGTTTGATTTTATCTATAAAGATCAAATCTTCGGGAGAGCATAATAAAAATGAATCTGCTGTTTGCTGGTCCCTTCCCGCGCGGCCGGATTCCTGCAAAAAGGCTTCCACACTGAGCGGTATGTCATAGTGTATAATCCTGCGGATATTGGCTTTGTCAACGCCCATGCCATAGGCAGTAGTGGCCACTAAAATGCCCTGGTTTGATGCAAAGAACCAGTCCTCGATTTTTCGTCGTTCTTCACTAACTAAACCAGCATGATAGAAATAAATTTCTTTTGTCGCGTATTTTGTTCGTAAATAACGTGTTATTTGTTCGGTTTTTCTCCGGCTGCGGCAAAAAATCAATATTGGACGGGTGGGTTCACTTAAAATTTCATTGAGGATTTTCAGTTTGGATAAGCCTCTTTTTACATTGTAGTTGATATTGGGTCTGTCGGGGTTTGATTTGAGAAGATAGGGTGAGCGTTGGGGAAAAAGATATTCCTGGATTTTTTTTTCAATTTCTGTGGATGCCGTGGCTGTAAAAGCGCTGATAATGGCTGGAGAATTTTGACTAATCCATTGGCCCAATTTGAGATAGGCTGGTCTGAAGCTTTCACCCCATTCTGAAACACAATGGGCTTCATCCACGACAAAATGAGTGATCAGAGCTTGATTGTTCTGTTTCCAGTAGCCCGGTGAGCTGTTGATTAAGGCTTCGGGTGTTGCCAATACTGTTTTGATTTCTCCTGTTATTATTTTTTGTCGTAAATTTTGCCTTTCTTCAGGGCTTTGGCCTCCTTTGTATAATCCGATTGTTATTTGATTTGCTTCAAACCTTCTTTTTTGGTCTTCCAGGAGCGATAATAAAGGAAAAATGATGAGAGTTGTTCCTTCCAGAAAGAACAGGGGCAGGGTGAAACAAATTGTTTTGCCCGAGCCAGTAGGCATGACAATAATTTGATCGCGATATTCCAGAATATTTGAGATGACAAATTTTTGTATGGGATAGAGGTATTTTAGACCAAGATATTTACTGGCTGCTTCATCAATAGGGTCGAAGTAGGATTCTTCCGAATGCTCAGGTTTTTCGAGTTTCATTGTTTTCTATTGTAATGATGGAATCTTCAAAATTCAACATTAGCGCCTCCCTGTTTCAAGTATATATTTGTTTTTTAAACATGAATGAACCATAATTTTTATTAAGAGTTATGTTTTTTGGTATTCTTGATATTCAGATAGAGCCATTACAGATTTATGCAAGCCTCTCAAAGACCGATTCCAATTCAGGAGAGCGTTGGGATGAAGGGAGCTTTAAAAAACGCCTGGAGGAGCTTGGAATCATTCAATGGGTGCCTAAAGCCAAAATAGCTGAGGCTCTTTTGTTTTTTGAGGAAATGAAAAAGGGCGAGGATCACTTTATTTTAGCCAGCGGGAAGCTGCCGGGAGAGCCTGAGGATGAAAAACTGGAGTGGAAGCTTATGGCTATCCCCAAAGGCTTGGAAAAACAGGCTGAGGAGGCTCTTGAAAAAGCAGCATTACCTCGAATACCGAAACAAGCGGAACAGGTAAAGGCGAAGGGTTTTGACAAAGCCTCTTCCTTTTCCCGTGGTTCCCATGAAATAAATCAAGGCCTTATCAAGACAGGCTGGACCAAGGCCAATGATGTTTTTGCTGCCATCAAGTCTGGCAAACCCGGGACACCAGGGTTTGATGTTTTCGGGCGCTCGATCGCTTCCCGAAAACCAGAGAAAATCAAAGTGCATTTGGGTGAAAATGTGGTGTTAACTCCAAAAGGCCTTGTGGCAGAGAAATCGGGAATTGTCCGTTTCGCGGGCGATTGGGTTGATATCATATTTTTTTCACCGCCCGATTTTGAGGTGAAAAAATCAAAGGACAAAGTGAATTGTCTTTTGGATTATTCACCAGGGTCAGCGCAATTCAAGCATTTAACCATTAAAGCAATACTCGATCATTGTTCTGCCCTGGGCTTTGATTCCAATGATTTGCTTCCAGAATCATCCATTCAGGAGATTATCCAGGAAGCTGATGAGAAACAAAAAGCCATTAAGGATGTTCCTCTCTGCGAAAACAAGGACGCGAAGGTTGATATCATTATATCTGAAGATAAGATGAAGGCCATATTGAATCTTGAAAAGGGAAAAGGCCGCGGGATTCCATTGCGTTTACAGGAGGTTTCCCAAAAAATAATTGATTCTGGTGTAAAGGGTTTTCAAAAGGATGTTCTGAAAAATGACTTGCTTGCTTTTTACAACAGCGAAGAACTTGTTTTGTCCGATTATATATTATGCGAAGGCAAGGTGCCGCAAAAAGGTGAAGATGGTCGGCTGGAGTTCACAACCTCCTTTGTCAGCCCAAAAAGCCTTGAAACCATCATTAAAGTAAGCTCCCAACAAGCTGAGGAACTTGGAGGAATAAAATCGCTAAGCGATTTTCCTTTAAACCTGGTGAAGAAAATCGCAGAAGTTGATAAGGACAATATTGTTGCTGAATTGATCCGGCCAAGTTCCGGAACGCCAGGGAAGGATGTTCAAGGCAAAATACTCCAGGGCGAATTAGGCAATGTGGCTTCCTTTATGATCTATGAAAATATTGAGATCAAAGGTCAGAATATAATCGCGACAAAAAAGGGAATATTGGAAGTTGGACAAAAAGATGGAAAAATATTGCTTCGCGTGCGGAAACACCGTGATTTTGAAGCTCAAATCGTGCTGAAAGATGAAAATATGGAAGCCCTTGTTACCCTTTTCCCTTCTGAGGGGACTGGCAAAATGATCAATTCCGAGCTTTTGAAACATCTTTTAGCCCTTCACAAAGTAACAAAAGGCATTAATTATCCCAAACTCGAAGAAATCGTGCTTCGTTGTCAGGAGGGAGAAATGATACGACGGGAAAGCATTGCTCAGGGGCTTTCTCCTACCGATGGTTCTCCCTGGAAATGGCTCATAAAAAAACAATTGGCCACAGGGAGCCGGGTGAATATTTCTGCAACCGGAAAGGCGGATTTTAGAAGCCAGGATCGAATTACCCTGGTCCGGCCCGGAGAATTTCTGGGGGAAATCCATCCCCCTGAAATTGAACCCAAAGACGGCTGGGATGTGACCGGAAGGATTCTTAAAGCCAAAGCTTCACAAACTTTGGTTCTTGACCTAGGCGAAGGTATTGAAAAAAAGGAAGAGCAAGATGGTATCATTAAGCTGTATTCTCAACTGGAAGGCGAGCTTTATCATGAACATGGTAAAATGGAGGTCAGGAAAGTCCATGTTGTAAAAGGAGATGTGGGCAATAAAACAGGTCACATTCAATTCAATGGGAATGTCAGAGTCGAAGGCAATGTTCTTGACGGTTTCAAGGTGATTGCCCAGGGGAATATTTATATCACTGGTACGGTTCAGGCAGCCTTGATTAGCGCTGAGGGTGATATTACCGTGGAAAAGGGCATAGCAGGGGCGGAAAAGGCTATCATCCGATCCAAAGGAAGTATTACAGCCCAATTTGTGCAGGATGCAACCTTGTTGGCTGTTGAAAACATTATTTTAGGTAAATCAGCCCTGAGGTGCCAAATCAAATGCAATGGAAAAGTCATTACCCATCATGAAAAAGGAGCGCTCATAGGCGGGTCCATAAAAGCCAAAATGGGGTGTGAGGTCAATAATATTGGAGCCATTAGCGGTGTGAAAACCGAAATATCCTTTGGTCAGGATTATTTATTTGGCGACCAGATTGAAAATGAAGAACGTGAGATTCAGAAGCTGCAGATGGGTGTGTTAAAAATCGCCAAAGAAATGCATGAAATGGAAACCAGTGGTCATCGAAATATGGAAGCCCTTACCGGAAAACGCCAGGAAAAATTTCAGCTTCTGAAATTGATAGAAAAGCGGAAACACCGCATGATTTTTCTGAAAGAGAAATTTGATCAACATGTTGAGGGATCAGAGCTTCATGTTTCGGGAATTGCCTATAGCGGCGTGGTTATTGAAAGTCATCAGCGTTATAAACATGTTGAGCAGGATATCCGGATGGTTGCCTATTTTTTTGATCAAAAAACCGGTAAAATAGGTGAAAAACCACTGGTTATCGGCGATCCCAAGTATAAAAAAACCAGGAAGGATTCATGAAATGCCTAGCGCGAAAATTGCCTGAAAAATTAAAACTGAGAGTAAAGAAAGTATAAGGAAAACTTGAAAGCAAAGTCCGGTAGAATAATAAAAAAAGCGTAACTGTTCAGCAAGCGAGTCATGGTCATAGTCTGAACGCAGCGCAGCGAAGAATTCCAGTTAACACTAAGCTCTTTGCTTTGCTAATAAAGTATTTGCTCCGATGATGGAATGGTTACCATTTAAGAAAGAGTAGATTCTAGGTTGTTTCTCTTCAGAACGTACTATGACAACTGATAAAATTTTGCATTAGCGCTGAGTAGTTACAAATAGGCACTTTAAGCTGGTCGAGGAAATCAGACAAGGGTCTTGAGTGAACCAATTGTTGGCATTTCAGTGCGAAAGGGTAAATAATTTTCATAGAGAAGATAAAACTTAGATTTTTCCGCGTTAAACACCTTTTCTTCAGTATAAATAATATCCCTTCTTAATTCCCCGTCAGGCACAAAGCCTTTGTATTCGACCTCGAATAGTTTTTCATAAATTTCTTCCAGGCTTTGATCAACATTTTCAAAAATTCCATGAAGAATGATTTCAATTTCAGTAATTGGCGAAATGGCTGAAATATCATGGTTGTTTTTTTTCATGAGCTTTAAAATTTCGTTCAGGTTTTCCAGGGAGGGCTTAAAATCGATGGTATTGATCTTTCCGCCTTGTTTACCGTAAACACCCTGAATCGGCTGACCAATCAGCTCTTTGAGCACTCTGATAACCTTGAGGATGAAACCTTCATTGTTTTTAATAGTTTTGATCGCTTCGATGGTATAACTGTAAATATCGGAGAGTTTATTCTGGTACCTGCCTATGTTTTGTGAAATTTCATAAATTTCGTGATGATATTTTTCGTGTTTTAATTCCTGTGTTGTTTTCATATGCAGACGATGGTAAACTTCATCAGCCAACTGATCTTCGGTGTAAATTAGGTCCAGTACAAAATCTTTGACCAGTCTCGCTCCTAATGAGGCGGGATCAATCTCTTTTAACTGGATAATTTCTTTTAAAATCAGGGACAGCTCTTTTGAGTATTGGCTCTGGAATTTGGCTTTCAGCTCTTCCGACCCCAGGGGGTCGGTCCTTTCAATATCATTATTTGCTTCTGTCTTCATATTATCCAGATAGGATTTTAACATGCGATGGCTTTTCATTACCAACGGTGCCAGGGCAGGCGAATTCCGCAAATGCAGTTTGTACAATTCGATAGAACAAAGGTAAATATTGCTTTCTGTTGAATTGGGTGAAAAAAAGGATTGCAGTTTCTGAACTCCCTGGCTGACAATGGTAAAGGGTATTTGAACCTTTTCCTTGAAATTCGGGTTCACCTTTAATATTTCCGGATGAATGTATTTAAGGACTTTTATCATATAGCTGACATAGTGCTGAAAGGTAATCAGATTATCGACAATGGGCTTTGTTTCGCTTAATCGTGAAGCGCCGGAACGGCCCATGGATAGAAAACGGGTGGTTAAAATGTCCCGTTTTTCCGTTGTGTTTACATTAAAATCCGATGGTTCGGGGATTTTGTCTTCGAATTTTACCAGATCTTCCTTTTCCGCGATTCCGAGGGATAATAAAGCGTCGCATAATGAAAAGATGTTTTCATTTAGGGCAACCAGAATGGTATTTAAACGTTTTGTGAGGTCCTGGGAAAGTGTTTCTACTTTACTGATCAATATTGTCATATTCAAATTTAATTTTAAGCATTGAAAAGCAAATTCACAATAGAAAATTTGGTATTTCTTTAGTTGGTTAATTTCTGGAGCTTGCCCCAGCCCTGGAGGGGCTCGGGCCGGGCTCTGCGCCACTTCGCTATCGCTTCGAAGGTTTTTCTCCTGAAAATAATCAGTCGAAAAACGCTTTGGCGACCCATTTTTGAAAAAATGGGTCGCCATGGCTTCGATCCCTAAGCTGTTAATCCCTGAATCAGGACTTCTTGCTAAACAAAGTAAAAATCTGAATATCTTGAGTTCGCTTTGAGAGGCTATGTCTGAAAGGTTCTGTCTTTTGAAATGAAATGGGAGCAGCTAAGCTCTGAAGCATATTTGCCTCGGAATGTGGAAGATTTTTGAAAAAACCAATTTATTTTTACAAGAAGTCACAGAAAAAGTATGAAAATGCTAACTTGACTAATTTGAAATCCTTCTTTTATAATATCAACAAAACAATAAAATTTTTAAATAACATTTATTGCTTTTTATGATAAAAAGGCAGTAATTTTTAAAGCGTGAATTGTTGAAACCGCTTAAAATGGATCAAAATAAACGAAAGGACTCTGAATGAAAAGTAAATATTTCTTGATTATTTCTATAATAACTATCATGTTATTCAGTTTCAGTTGTGTGTCTCAGGATACTTCTGAAAAAGGTACAACCCCGAAGGAGACTGGTTCCCAGGTTAAAACCATCGAACAGGAAAAACCTGAGACTACTATAACCGATTCTGTGGTTGAACAACCTGTGGATAGTGCCAAAACTGAACCAACAGCCGAACCAAAGAAAGAAGTAAAAGTGCCTTCTGCTGGCACGGCCTTTTTTTCGCCCAATAAATTGACAACAAAACTTGGCGATGTGGTCACCGCCAATATTCATCTCCATTCAGGCGACCAGAAAGTGGCAGCTTATGGTTTTTCTGTTATCTATGACAGTCAGATCCTTGAATTACAAAAAGACAAGGGAAAAGAAGGCTTTGAAGCCGGGCCCGATGGTTTTATTGCTGTTACTAATACGCAAAAACCTGGTGAAGCGATTGCGGCTGGTTTTGATGTGAATGGCAAAGGTCCGGGGTCAAACCTGGATTTTTTAAGGGTATATTTTAAAAGCAAAGCCAAGGGGACAACAGCATGTGAAGTGGTTGTTAACAACCTTAATGATGAAAAAGCCGGTGAAATCGGCAGTTTTGCCGGCGGAACCTTGGAAATTGTGATCCAATAAGTTTGGAATATCATCAATATGAAATAGAGAAAGGATTCAAAGATGAAACAAAAGGGTTTAATTTTATTTTCAGTTGTTATTACAGTTATGTTATTATTCAGTTGTGGAGGAGGAACCTCTTCTAAGCCTGCTAAAGCAACACCTTTACCCGCATCGGAAATTGAGCCCGGTGCAGGTGAAATGTGGCTAGGCGATGTCGATGGCACTGCTACGGCCGGGGGAACCTTTACAACCAAGTTATATATTAATACAGGTAAGCAAAAAATTGCCGCTTACGGTGTTTATGTTTATTATGATGATACTATGATGACAATTGATACAGCTATTGGGAATGCGGGTATTTCCGAGGGTACCGATGGTTTTGTGGCTGCTGTCAATCCCAATGAACCGGGTCGTGTGATGATCAGTGGTTTTGATGTTTATGGCAAAGGTCCTGGCAAGGAATTGCATTTGGCGACAATCAACTGGAAGGCAAAAAAAGCCGGAAAAACCGATTTGCGTGTGGAGGTTGATAAACTCACTGATGAAACAACTATCGATGTTGGAAATCCAATCGGAAAATCAACATCAATCACGATTAATTAGTTCAAACCTCATAATGGCAGAAAAAAGGATTCACATCTCTAAATAATCATTAAAAACAGGGAACCATTCTTGACCTTCAATGGCTGGTTCCCTATATTTTTTATCAAGCAATTTACATATCATTATCATTTTTACAAACTGAAAGAAAATATCCGTCCGAGTAAGCAATAAATTGTGATCATTATTCGTCTTAGAAGTATAATTAGTTTACTTGAGTGGGCTGTAAGACTGGGCTGTCGCCATTTATTGCTTCGAGCTTCTTGTGAAAATCAGGATATTAGCATTAAGCTCAATAAAGCCCTATTTAATATGATCGGATCTCCTTCTCTGCTTTTAGCTCTGGGATATTTGATTCTGATAATAAAGGAAAAATCATGCTATCGTTAATAAAATTATTTCGATTTTTAAACAAATATAAAGGCAGTTTGATATTTTCGATCTGTTTGCTTTTTGTTTCGACCTTGCTCACCCTGGTTCAGCCAAGAATGGTTCAGATTGTTGTTGATGAGGGGATTAAGCAGAAGGAAATGGCGACAATCCTTTTATGGGGCGGAGGAATTGTTCTGGCTGCTATTTTCAGCAGTCTGATCAATTTCGGATCAGGCTATCTTTTAATTAAATCCTCCCATGGTATGGCTTATGATTTACGCGGAACTCTTTTTAAAAAGGTTTTTTCGTTTAGTTTTCAGAATCTGGATAAATTTCGGACAGGTGAATTAATGGTGAGAATTAATTCCGATGTGAACACGATTATGATGTTTGTTCGTATGGGTTTTTTCATGATTATTCAGTCCCTTGTGATGATTATCGGTTCACTCCTGCTTATGTATAGCTCTGATCCTGGTTTGGCGAGTATCATGGCTGTTATTATGCCCTCTGTATTGGTTGTGTTTCTTGTTATCGCGACTTTGGTAAGGCCGGTATTTCTGAAGATGCGGAAAAAACTCGATGAACTCAATAATGTGCTTCAGGAAAACCTTGCCGGTGCCAGTTTGGTAAAGGCTTTTGTTCAGAAAAAACAGGAAATTAAGAAATTCAATGTGAAGAACAAGGGCTTTTATGAGATTTCGCTCAAGATCGGTACATTGATGTCTTTGTTGTTTCCCTTGCTTTTTCTGATCGGGCAAGTCACCATGGCCCTTGTTGTAATGATAGGTGGACAGAGAGCCATTAATGCTCTTCTGGTTCCAGGTGTTCCCGGGATTACTGTAGGGCAATTGCTTGAGTTCAACAATTATGCCATGATGGCGATGTTCCCTATTCTTATGCTGGGGATGGTTTTGAATTTTGTTTCGATGGCAGCAGCTTCAGCTGAACGAATCTTTGAATTACTTAATGAACAGCCTGCTATTACTGAAAAAGCGGGTGCTGTGAGGAAAGAAAAATTAAACGGTGATATTGCCTTTGTTAACGCAAGCTTTCGATACGGTCATGGTGAAATGGCTGTATCCGATTTTTCTATGGAAATTAAATCTGGTGAGAAAATAGGTATTATCGGTCCAACCGGCGCGGGAAAATCATCTCTTGCCTATTTAATTCCCCGATTTTATGATGTGAACTATGGGTCTGTTTTGATTGATGGTGAAAATGTTAGGGATTATAGTTTATCAAGTTTGAGGCGTTCGATTGCTTATGTTTTGCAGGAATCGACACTCTTTGCTGGAACAATCAAGGAGAATCTGCTTTTTGTGAATCCCGATGCCAGTGATAATGAGCTGTGGGAAGCTCTTAATCTTGCCCAGGCCGCGGATTTTGTTAAGGAAAAAGAGAATCAGCTGGAGGAAGTCATAGGCGAAAAGGGAGTAGGGCTTTCTGGAGGGCAACGCCAGCGTTTGGCTATAGCTCGGGCGATACTCTCGAACCCGGATATTCTGATACTCGATGATGTGACTTCCAGTCTGGATTTGGAAACCGAAAGCAAGGTAATAGATGGTATATATGAAAAACTCCCTGATTGCACTATCATCATTATTAGCCAGAAAATAAATGCTGTCCGTTCTGCTGACAGAATTATTGTAATGAAAGATGGAAAATGTCAGGAAAAAGGAACTCATCAGGAATTACTTAAAATTAAAGGAATCTACAAAGAGATTTTTAATACGCAAGTCGCGCAAGACCAAGGAGTGGCCTAATGTCGGAAAATCGTAGTAATTCAAGGCCCATTGGGCAAGGAATGGGCCGCGGGCCCGGTCATCATGCTTCTTTTGAGAAAGCAAAGGACTCAAAAAGGGCGTTTAAGGGACTGCTTTCATATATTGGTCAAAGAAAAATCATCATCCTGATTGCTTCATTTTTTTTAATGGGAAGTGTTATTCTGAAAGCACTTACACCGGCTATGATAGGTGACGCGATCGATTTATATATTATTAAAAATCCGAGTTTAGACCAATTTACATTGCAAATGAGCCTGGTTATTGTGTTGTTACTGATCTCCTGGGGCGTTGAAGCCATAGGCGGTTTTTTAATAATAAGGCTCTCCAATCAGATAATTTTCAAATTACGTGAAAACAGTTTTGCCCATATTCAAGGTCTATCCATGGGATATTTTAACCGCACCGGTATTGGTGATCTTATTTCCCGTATGACCAACGACATGGAAATGATTTACAATGCAATGTCAAACGGGATAAGCAGTATTGTAAACGGGATTTTTACAATGATCAGTATTCTTATCGCCATGTTTATCAGAAGCTGGAGTTTAACGCTGATTGTTCTGGCCATTTTACCTGTGCTGCTTTTTTTAACCAGTTTGATAGGCAAACTGGTTAAAGATGCTTTTCAGAAAAACCAAAAGGCTGTTGGCGCTTTGAGTGGTCATATCCAGGAATCCATTACAGGTATCAAAGTTATTCAAAGTTTTAATAAAGAAGAAAAAACAATCGATGATTTTAATCAGAAAAATAACGATGTTCGCCGCATTGGCATCCGATCCCAATTCCTGAGCCACGCTTTTATGCCGATCATGTTTCTGGCAACTGCCTTGAGTTTGGCTCTCTTGATTACCTTTGGCGGTGTTTTGGCTATATATTTCCCTGCTGTTTTTAGCATCGGCCTCATCACATCATTTATTATTTACGCGCAGCGGTTTTTCGAGCCCATTCGTCAGATGACAAATATCTACAATATTTTTCAATCGGCTTTAGCCGGGGCTGAGCGTGTTTTTGAAGTTCTGGAAACTAAAGCTGAAATCAAATCTAGTCTCGAGTCAAAAAACATAAAAAACTTCAGAGGTGATGTTGAGTTTAAGGATGTTCATTTCTGGTATGAGGAAAATAAACCAGTTTTGGAGAATGTCGGTTTTTTCATAGAAGCCGGAAAAAATATTGCCATTGTCGGACCAACAGGAGCCGGAAAAACCACAATTATCAATTTGCTTACCCGTTTTTATGATATACAAAAAGGTGAGATTAGTATCGACGGGGTGAATATTAAGGATATGGATCTGGATTATCTTAGAAATCAGATGGGTATTGTTTTGCAGGAACCCTTCTTTTTTGCCACAACGATAATGGAAAATTTAAAATATGGTAGACCTGCCGCCTCTGACGAAGAAGTATTTGAAGCAGCCAAGCTTGCCGAGGCCCATAATTTTATACGGCGCCTTCCGGAAGGGTATAACACTCAACTCAGCGAGCGAGGAATGAATTTGTCACAAGGCGAACGTCAGCTTCTGGCTATAGCAAGGGTGATTCTTAAAGATCCCAAAATCCTCATTCTCGATGAAGCTACCTCAAGCATCGATTCGCTGACCGAAGTTCATATTCAAAAAGCCCTGCTGTCTCTGATGAAGAATCGAACCAGCTTTATTATAGCTCACCGTTTGTCGACCATAAAGAACGCGCACAAGGTTGTAGTGGTTCACGACAAACATATTATCGAAGAAGGGACGCATCAATCCCTGATGAATGCCAAAGGCTTTTATTATCGACTTTATTCATTGCAATTTCAGAAATCCGAAATTACCGAAGACATGTCGATTTAAAAGTAATAGCTATTATTTATTCGGGCGTTGCCCTGGCACATTCCTTCGGAGATATGCCAGGGCCGGGCTTTCCGCCACTCCGCTTTCGCTCCGAAGGTTTTTGGTGCTGGTCACAAATGCTACGCATTTGTTGCTCGCACATGCGTCCTGGCTGGAAATTATCCACGCAAAAACGCTTTGATTTGACATTTTTCAAAAAATGTCAAATCATGGCTTCAATCCCTAACGCAATTTAACATCGAGCGGCTTGCTTATTCATCCTTAATAAAAATTAGGCATAAAGATCGATGATGGGAGATTCAGCATCACTCATTAGCTGAAAGCCTGAGGCTTTGTAGGCTCCAATGGCTTGAGATGTGGCTGAATCGGAATAATTGTTTTGATTTTCCTTGTTATCTGTTTCTTCATTTGATTCAAGATTTTTAGCGGCTTTGGTGTCGGTTTTAGCGGATTCTTCCATGGTCAAGCGGGCCAGTTCCATGCGGGCTAAGGCCTCCATCCGGCTCGCAGCCGCTGCGACCTGTCTGTCCTGAGCAGAGGGTTTGGCCGGAGCCAGGGCAGCTCGTCTGATAGCCTGCGCTTTTTGCAAAGTCGCCTGCGGGTCGCTGCTATCGGGCCCTGAGTCAATTCCGACTTCGCCTCCAATAGCGTATATTTTGCCGTCAGGTCCTTTTTGGTAAACAAAGGACGCTCCGCCATTGGCATAGCCCCCTGCGGCAGCAAGATGGGCGGCTTCATGAGCCCTGACTTCCTGATCCCTTCTTTGCAATTGCCTTATTATGGCCATTTCCGAGAGGTCCCGTTTTACAGTGAGTTGTTTTTGCTTTTCTAATGATTTATCTTGATTTGCAGCAAGGAGGCGGGAATTTTCAAAGGAGTTTAAACTGTAAATTTGCCCTGTGTCTATCAAAACAAAAATTCATCTTTCTCCCCTTCCTTGTATAAATATATCATAAAAAAACATTTCCGGCAAGAATTTATGAAATTACAAAATCACAACCCTTTAGTAGAAATAATTAATTCAGCTGAATCAAATTGTTGTGCAGGGCATGAAAAATCCCGTCATTATCGTTGGACAATGTTGTAAAAGCGGCATATTTTTTCACTTTTTCCGAGGCATTTCCCATGGCAAATGAATGTTTGAAATGGGAAAGCATGTCTATATCCTGCAAGTCGTCGCCGAATACAGCTACATGGTCGCTGGGTATATTGAATGTGTTAAGTATTTTTTTCAAACCTGTTAATTTATTGATCGAAGCATTCATGATCTGAATCACCCGTCCCTGATCTGTCAGCAAAACGTTTACCTGTGGGAACAATATGAAAGCCTTGGCTGTGTTTGAGAATGCTGTCAAGGATGTTTCGGAGAAATCAGCAGCATCCTGGAAAAACTCGGTTTTCTCGGGATCTGTCAGGTAGAGAATTATTTTTATGATTTCCTGATCAAAGGATAGTGAAAAATCCTGAAGGTCTTTTCTATTTAGCCCCCATATTTTCAACTCATCATCGGTAAGCGGTTTATATAAGGCATGAATTTCATTTTTCAACTGCATGGCGCAATTACAGCGGTATTCAGTATGATTCAATGCAGCGAGTAAAAAGTCCTGAAGCTGAGAATTCATGGTTATGGGAACATAATTTTTTTTGCCGGCAATTTTGGTGCAGCCACCATTATAAAAAACGCCATCTCCCTGAATAATGGGCTCAAAGGAATGATCAATCGACAGCATTTGTTTTAGTCGAGGAGGGCGGGCTGTGGCTATAATTATTTTGATACCACGCTTCATGCATTCCAAAAGAAAATTTCCGGTTCGAGGGCTTATCTGTTTTTCAGATGTCAGAAGGGTCCCGTCAAGATCTAAAATAATGGCCTTAATCATGCAGTAGAATAAAGAGCCTTGCCGGTGATGTCAAGTTGGCTTAAAAAAGGCGAGTCCACAAATCTTGTTTACCCGCCTTTGAAGCGTCTTAGGGAAAAATGTTAATACAGTTCACTCTCATGAACACCCTGTGGTGGAACCGCAGGTTTCACATTTCAAACAGGTGCCGTTTCGAACTAGAGTAAAATGCCCGCATAAAGGACAAGGGTCGCCTTCATAGCCTTGCATTCGGGCAAGCTGGGCAACATTATCTGTGGTTTTTACAGGGACCTTTGGGTTTCCTTCCTGCCTGTCATCTGTGGCCGTGGATACAAGGTCTTCTGTTTTGACCTGGGCCAGATCATTTCGTTGAAGATAAGTAACAGCCAGATCGCGGAAGATAAAATCCAGCACACTGGTGGCCATTTTGATTTTATCATGTCCTGAAACAATACCATTGGGTTCAAAGCGGGTGAAGGTAAAAGCGTCCACATATTCTTTCAGCGGTACACCATATTGAAGCCCCAGGCTGATGGCGATGGCAAAGGAGTTTAAGAGTGAACGGAAAGCCGCGCCTTCCTTATACATGTCCAGGAATATTTCACCTAACTTGCCGTCCGCGTATTCTCCTGTGCGGAGGAAAATCGAATGTCCTCCTATACGCGCCTTCTGGGTATAGCCAGCACGCCGTGTTGGCAATGGTTTTCGATTGGATCGATCGCGTTTTTCAATGTATTCTTCTCCATTTTTTTTCTGTAACGCAGCTTTAACCAGTGATATCACCTGGTTTTGCGCACCTTCTTCACCAGGAGCCAGAGCAGACAATGGTTGTGACAGTTTGGAACCGTCTCGGTAAATGGAAATTGATTTCAGTGCCAGTTTCCATGAAGTAAAATAGGCATTTTTTACGTCTTCGATGGTTGAACCAGCCGGCATGTTAATGGTTTTGGAAATCGCGCCGCTGATAAAGGGCTGTACCGCTGCCATCATTTTAATGTGAGCCATCCAATGGATGCATCGTGTACCGGTTTTGCCGGAAATACTGGCTGTATCAAAAACATCATAGTGTTCTTTCTGCA
The DNA here is from genome assembly GCA_016937215.1 of Spirochaetales bacterium. Classification (GTDB taxonomy): domain Bacteria; phylum Spirochaetota; class Spirochaetia; order SZUA-6; family JAFGRV01; genus JAFGWI01. Next base: position 25,453 of record JAFGWI010000097.1, read on the forward strand.
AATGGGGAGCGCCTTCTGTTGTCATGCGGCCGCAGGCGTGGAGGTCTGCCTTGTAAATTTCTTCTTCGGAAAAGCCAAGGTAGCGAAGCAAATCAAATTGGGGCAATTGGACCAAATTTCCGGGAATCTTCAGGTCCTTTTCCAGAAAATCGGAGCCCAGAATGTAGGGGTTGAAAGCCATGGAAATAGAGAAGGCCCGTTTCAGATTATCTTCCACCTTTGTGAGGGCCTCATCTGTAAAACCCTTTTGCTTTAAATTTTCATAGGCAATGGCCGGCGAGCCCTTTAAAGTGCCGTGTCCCAGGCAGAAATGGATGATATCTTTGATTTGATTTTCATCATAACCCAGGGCTTTCAAAGCCGGCGGCAAAGAAGAATTGATGATTTTAAAACTGCCGCCGCCGGCCAGTTTCTTGAACTTTACCAGTGCGAAATCCGGTTCAACACCAGTGGTATCACAATCCATGAGCAATCCGATGGTGCCAGTGGGCGCGATGGCTGTTACCTGGGCGTTTCGAAATCCAAGCTTCTCGCCGCTTTCAAGTGCCTTGTCCCACACAAGCCGGGCTGTATTCAGAAATTTCTTTGGGGTCAAAGCCGCGTCCAGTCCGACAGGTGTGACCTCTAGGTTTTCATATTCTTCAACCGGAGTGTTATAAGCTGCCCGCCTGTGATTACGGATCACCCTAAGCATGGCCTCTTTGTTCTCAGAGTATTTTTTGAATGGTCCCAAGCGCCCAGCCATTTGGCTGGAGACCCAATAGGCCTCGCCTGACAAAATGGATGAAAGCGCAGCTGAAATGGCACGGCCCAGTTCGGAATCATAGGCAATGCCCATGACCATGAGAAGGGTCCCCAGATTGGCAAAACCCAATCCAAGGGTTCTGTATTCAAAGCTTTTTTGAGCAATGGCCGGGCTGGGAAATTGGGCCATGAGCACACTGATTTCAAGAACCATGGTCCAGAGATCAATGGCATGAAGATACTCTTCAATTTTGAATTCCTGGTTTTCAATATCGTAAAACTTGATAAGATTCAATGAAGCCAGGTTGCAGGCTGTGTCATCAAGAAACATATACTCCGAACAGGGGTTTGATGCCCTTATTTCCCCGCCAGCCGGGCAGGTATTCCATTCATTGATGGTGCTGTGAAACTGGACCGCAGGGTCAGCACAATTCCAGGCGCTATAGGCCATGTTTTCCCATAATTCCCGTGCCTTGATTGTTTTATCATGGCCTTTATCTGTTCGGTTAACCAATGGCCATTCCAGATCATCTGTCAGGGCTTTCATGAAATCATTAGAGATGCGGATTGAATTGTTCGAGGCCTGTCCGCTGACAGTGGCGTAGGAATCGGAATCCCAGTCTGTGGAGTATTCTTCCATGGAAAATTCTTTACGTCCCTGGTCGGCCAGTTGCATCACTTTTAAAATAAAGGTTTCGGGAACACCATCCTCGGTGGCTGCTAAAACCACCCGGGTCAATTCTTCCTGTACCTCAATATTGCCGGGCCGCTTTTTATAGCGGCTGTAAAGCGCCATAATCTTGTTAGCGTGCTTTTTGACCATTTTGCTGCCTGTAACCAAAGCAGCTACCTTGTTTTCTTCCTTTACTTTCCAGTCGATGTATTCAAGAATGTCTGGATGGTCAGAATCAAGGGTTACCATTTTAGCGGCCCGCCGAGTGGTCCCGCCGCTTTTAATGGCCGCGGCCGAACGGTCGGCAATTTTTAAAAAAGAAAGCAGGCCGGAGGAATAACCACCCCCGCTTAAGGGCTCGTCCTTGCCGCGAATGTATGAAAAATTGGACCCTGTGCCTGAGCCGTATTTAAAGAGCCTGGCTTCCCGTGTAATCAAATCCATGATACCGCCTTCATTCACCAGATTATCATCGATCGACAAAATGAAGCAGGCGTGTGGCTGGGGCCGTTCATAGGCGCTGGTGGATTTTTCCAGCTTCTCGGTTTTAGGATCAACATAAAAGTGCCCTTGCGGCGGGCCTTCAATCCCGTAAACCGCGTGCAGCCCTGTGTTAAACCATTGGGGAGAGTTGGGAGCTGCCATTTGATTGGCCAGCATATAGCATAGTTCGTCATAGAAGTTCTGGGCATCTTCGGGTGTTTCAAAATAGCTGTATTTTTCACCCCAGCTTCGCCAGGTATGGGCCAGCCGATGAAAAACCTGACGTGAATCAGATTCTCCGTTGTTTTTGCCTTTTTTATCTGTTACACCCTTTTTGCGAAAATATTTTTGCGCGATAATATCTGTGGCAATTTGAGACCATTGTTCTGGCACCATCACATCATCCTGGCTGAAAATGACCTCACCCGAGGACTGCCGGATTTCTGATTTGCGCGCGACGAATTTCATGCCATCGTAGGGCGACTTTTTATTTTTTGTAAAAAGACGGTTAATCTTCATGGGTAACCTTTCTGAATTGTTTTTTAGTCATGGCTTATGCGCCTCCGGAGAGAAGTCCGCCATTATATAAAATTCTGCCCGGGAATTTCAATAGATCGAGTCGAATCAATTTCCCTTTTCCAGAGTATACTCAAATAACATGAAATGGAAAATAAAGTAAAACAGGAATGATAGATATAATTTACGAAATCTTTGAATGATGGACGTTGCCTGCCGCCCAGGCACAGCAATTCGTAATATTTCAATTCGGTGCAATGGCAATTCCAAATATAAACTATTATATATACAGTTGTAACACCTTAGCTGCATTTTATTTACAGCAAAATGGTTTATTTTTGGAATTGCTTACCCAGGGACATGGCATGGCAGGCCGGGCTTTGCGTTACTCCGCTTTCGCTTCGAAGGTTTTTGCCCTGAAATTATCAGGGCAAAAACGCTTTGGGGTTCAGGTTTTGAGAAACCTGAACCCCATAACTCCAATCCCTAACGCTTTGTATAGAGTAGCTTTTGAAAAATGGGTTGTATGGACCTTTTTATTCCAGTTTCAAGCTGTTGATCCACTTGGTCAGACGCGTGGCAATTTCATATTTTTTTTCTGGGTTCAGCTCGGAATCAGGAATAATCAGGGCTTCAAACCAGGAAATGAATTCGGAAGTGGCGTTTTCCAGGGTTTTTACAGCTGATAAAATCAGTTCTGTTGAGGGCTTGTGCTGACGGTGCAGAGCAAAAATAAAACTGGAAATACTGTCAATAATTGTTGCCAGAGATGTTTGGTAAAGCAAATGATTTTTGGTTACCACTGAAAGGTTAAGGGATTGCAGGTTGGTTTCCAGCAGAAAGCGGGTGGAATCCAGAACCCTTTGCCAGAACCAGTCGGAAATGCCGGAAATCTGTTCACGGGTGCTGTTGACCCAGCCATTTTTTGAATAAATGACCTGGCCCTTTAAAATACGATATAAGACTGAGGACATCTCCTTGCGATAGACCCATTCTTTTTTTGTAATCCGGTCAAGGACCTGGCTAATGCCATTGATGTCTTTGTAATTCAGGTGTACCGGAAGATTATCGACCAGAAATTGATCAACAGGATAAACAGGAGAGGTTTCAAAAAACGCGGGGTTTTCCAGAATTTCCTGGCGTTTATCGGGAGTAACGAGTTCACCCTTATGAAAAATATCAAAATCTATGGTAAAATTGGGGTCATAGACATCGTTAGCAGCCCTGTCATTGACCAAAATGGCCTCAATATTGCTTATTCCCGTTAATTTTTCCGAGTATTTTTTCACAATCTCGTTTACTTTTCGCTTCAAAATATGGCTCCCTCTGTTTTATTGTTACATGATTTTATCATAAAAAAATTGACCAGAAAAGATTTTTATGCAAGAATTTATTTATAAATGGATAAAAATAGTCACTTAATACAAAAAACTGAAACCTTTCTCGGTCTTTTGCCGCCTGACCATGGTGAGGCCAAGATCGAGGACTTGAAATCCCGACTTTTTCAGCAAAGCGGTGAGGCAGCTTTTAAAGCCCTGCCTGGATTTATTCCCCTGGCAGCAGGAAATGATCTGGCCTATAGATTCCATCCTGAAGACAGGCATCTTCCGGCCAGCCCTGTGGTGAACATTGGCAAACTTCTAAATACTGAGGGGCATCTGTTTTTACAGGTAACGCCTTTGGAATGGGTGGCCGATTTTCGGGCCCGCTTATTGATGCCTGATAAGCAAAAAAGTCCTGAGATTTTTCCTTTGGCCGCGGGAATTTTACTCGGGCCTGTGGCCGTTGAGATGGATCTGGACAAAATTGAGGTGCCTTGCATTACCATTAGCCGATTCAACCTGATTATTATTGAAATCACTTACCAGAGGCCCCGGCCCTGGGAGCATTCGCTTTTCTGGGAAATTCTTTTTGAAAAGCCCTTGAAGCGTTCTGTTTCATAGTGGCGGGTTTAAGTGCGGTTTGCTTTGGTTTAAAGGCCCCCTGGTATTCAGCGTTATAAGCCGGGCTCTTGTTATTGTTTTCAAGACTTCCTGTTTTTACGCGTTAGGGACTGTAAGGGGGCCGCGTCCATTTTTCAAAATGGACGCGGTCAACAAAAAAGCAGCGATTATTTTGCTGCTTTTTTGGTCGGAGCAAAGCGCAGCCCTGAAAGGCCCGGCCTGCCATACCCCTGGGTAAGCAATTCCAAATATAAACCATTTTGCTGTAAATAAAATGCAGCTAAGTTGTTACAACTGCATATATAATAGTTTATATTTGGAATTGCCAACGCACTGAATTGAAATAATGCGCAATTCGTAATATTTGTACTCAAATATAGAATTGTTGTGCCTGGGCGGCAGGCAACGCCCAAAAAAATCTTTTACAAAATCCTTTTCCTGTGTAAAATGGCTTTGATATTTTTTTTTCTCCATGATTTGACCCCCAGGCTGATTTTTTTTATCTTTATGTAAGATTCACTTCTATTGTGCAGCTCCGGGTTTGATTGGGAATTTAAGGGACAAAAAAAATTAATTTTTCTATGGGAGGATAAATTTATGAACATGGAAGGTTTTACAGTCAAAGCCCAGGAAGCCATGCAGGCAGCGGCCCAGCTTTCGGGAAAATATAATCATTCCGAGGTTTTTCCCGAGCATTTATTCAAGGTCCTGATGGAACAGGAGGGCGGAGTGATCGCGCCTTTGCTGGATAAACTGGGGATTTCGCGAAGCGTGGTGAACCAGAGTCTGGAGAACAAGCTCAATTCCCTGCCAAGGGCCTATGGTACCGGCAGTCAGCGTTATATTTCGCCGGCTTTAGAGAGTCTGGTGGCCCAGGCTGAAAAAGAGGCCCACAGCCTGAAGGACGATTTTGTCTCTACCGAGCATTTTTTTCTGGCGGCCCTTGAGGTGCCGGGTGATTTACAGGCCCTTTTTAAGTCACAGGGGGTGAGCAAGACAGGGCTTCTCAGCGCGCTACAGTCCATTCGGGGAAATCAGCGGGTGACAGACCAGAACCCCGAGGGTAAGTATCAGGTGCTGGATCGTTATTGCCGCGACCTCACCAAGCTGGCTAGGCGGGAAAAGCTGGATCCGGTGATAGGGCGTGATGAAGAGATCCGCCGTGTTATACAGGTGCTTTCCCGGCGCACCAAAAACAACCCGGTGCTTATCGGCGAGCCGGGTGTTGGTAAAACGGCAATTGTTGAGGGACTGGCGCGGCGCATTGTATCCAAGGATGTGCCCGATTCTTTGAAGGACAAAAAGGTTCTGGCCCTGGACCTGGGAGCTTTGGTGGCAGGCGCCAAATTCCGCGGTGAGTTTGAAGAGCGGCTCAAGGCTGTGGTTAACGAGGTGGTGGAATCCGAGGGGCAAATCATCCTTTTTATTGACGAGCTTCATACTCTTGTGGGCGCTGGTGCGGCCGAAGGAGCCATGGATGCCTCGAACCTCTTAAAACCGGCATTAGCCCGCGGGGAACTCAGGGCTATTGGCGCCACTACCCTTGATGAATACCGCAAAAACATCGAAAAGGACCCGGCCCTGGAGCGCCGTTTCCAACAGGTTTACACCAAGGAACCCAGCCTGGAGGATACCATTGCCATTCTCCGCGGTATTAAAGAAAAATATGAGGTCCACCACGGTGTGCGGATTATGGACGAAGCCATTATCGCGGCCGCCACATTGTCGGACCGCTACATCACTTCGCGCTTTTTGCCAGACAAGGCCATCGACCTGATTGACGAGGCGGCGAGTAAACTGAAAATCGAGATCGAAAGCCAGCCCACCGAGTTGGATCAGATTCAGCGCAAGATGCTGCAAATGAACATTGAAAAGCAGGCTTTGTCAAAAGAAAAGGATCCTGGTTCTCTGGAACGTCTCGCCATTCTTAACAAGGAACTTTCCGATTTGCAGGAAATCTATAATAGCAAAAAGCTGCAATGGCAGAATGAAAAAAACGTGATCGAGGAAATCCAGAAGCTCAAGCAGGAGCAGGATGAACTCAACACCCAGGAGCTTAAATACGAGCGCGAAGGCAATTTGGCCAAGGCTGCTGAAATCAAGCATGGCCGCTTGCCCCAGGTTTTGCGGCTTCTGGATGAAAAAACCCTGGCTTTGAACAGCCTTCATGGTGAATCCAGGCTCCTTCGTGAAGAAGTGTCTGAAGAGGATATTGCCCGCATCGTATCCACCTGGACAGGCATTCCTGTGTCCAAGATGATGGCCAGTGAAATGCAGAAACTCCTGAAACTCGAGGCGATCATGAATCAGCGTGTTATCGGGCAGGACAAGGCCATTCAGTCTATCAGCGATGCCATACGTCGCAACAAGGCCGGGTTGTCCGATTTGAACCGACCCTTCGGCACCTTTATGTTTATCGGGCCCACAGGCGTTGGTAAAACCGAGCTGGCCAAGACCCTGGCGGATTTTCTTTTTAACGACGAAAAGGCCCTGACCCGCATCGATATGTCGGAATATATGGAAAAACACACGGTGAGCCGCCTCATCGGCGCGCCTCCGGGTTATGTGGGTTACGACGAGGGCGGCCAGCTTACCGAAGCAGTCCGGCGACGGCCCTATTCGGTTATCCTTTTTGACGAGTTTGAAAAGGCCCATCCTGATGTGTACAACGTGCTGTTGCAGCTACTTGATGAGGGCCGGCTCACAGACGGTCAGGGGCGTAAGGTGGATTTCCGCAACGCCATCATCATCATGACCTCCAACCTGGGAAGCGACCTGATTCAAAAAGCCAAAAAGGTGGAGGATGTGAAGGGCGACATCGATACCTTGCTCAAAGCCACCTTTAAGCCGGAATTTTTGAACCGTATCGATGAAATCATCACCTTTAACCGCCTTGCAAAGGAGGATATTATTAAAATTGTGGATATTCAACTGGAATATCTGGTGAAACGCCTTTTGGAACGAAAAATCGACATTGAAATAACAGCCGAAGCCAAAAATTTTCTGGGCGACCACGGTTATGACCCCATGTTCGGCGCCAGGCCCTTAAAGCGCACGATTCAGAATCTCCTGCAAAACCCCCTGGCCAAAATGATCATCGCCGGCCAGATCAAGGAGGGCGATAAGGTTTTTGTAAAAGTTGATGGCCAGGCTCTGGCCTTTTCCAAGGCAAAATCGTAACTTATAGTGAATAAGGAGCGATTAGTATGAAATTAGGATTTACAATAATGTTTTTATTCGGAGCCCTTTCTTTGAGCAGCTGTTTCGGGATGGGAGGCCAGGAATTACCAAAGGGACTCACTCATGTTTCAACTGAAGAATTTTCCGGCCTGTTGGAAAAGGCAGAAAAGAATGAAAACTATGTTGTACTTGATGTACGCACCCAAGGGGAATACGATGCTGGCCATCTTCCCGGCGCTGTTTTGCTGGATTTTTACCAGCCCGATTTCAAAGAAGAACTGGATAAGCTCGATAAAGATAAATCCTATCTGGTTTATTGCCGCAGCGGAAACCGTTCAGGTCAGACCCTGTACATGATGGCTGATCTGAAATTCTCAAGTGCTGTGAATATGATGGGTGGAATGATACGTTGGGTCGCGGAAAAGCGTGAAATTGTAAAATAAGTGAGTTGATTGCAAAAATCCTGGTAACAGCAATTAACAATATAAATTATAGGCGTCTTTTAAAATTTTAGTTTTGAAAGAGAATGAAGTATATTCCGAATTATAAATATGGGCGTTGCCTGCCGCCCAGGCACAGCAATTCGTAATATTTGAGTACAAATATTACGAATTGCGCATTATTTCAATTCGGTGCAATGGCAATTCCAAATCATGCTATAATATATAGGACCCTTCTTAAAAAAAAAGCAAGCCATTATGACTGGGCATAATGGCTTGCTAAGCTTGCGTTTTATTCAGTAAATAGCAGGTTTATCAATCACCACCTGCAACTTTTAAATCGTTAATCCAGTTAAAACGATCCTTTGTTATTCTTACAGCTCTATTTGTGCTTGATGTATGAGATGAAATGGCACCTATGCAATAGTTGCTAGATGATCCTCGACTAATAACCGGACCACCGCTTTGTCCTCCTGTCCAGTCGGTGAGTGTGTACATCATTCCTGAATTGTAAGAGCTGACAGAACCGAAACTGACATATTGATATTGACCGCTGCTTAAAGCTGCAGGGTAGCCATATACTTTGATATTTAAATCTTCGGTTTGGGAATCCTTTAACCAAGCGTATCCTTGCCAGCCAGAGTTTTGTCCGATTTTTGTGCTTAATCGAACGACCGCGATGTCATAATTATAATTTCGGGAATCGACCCATTGACTGGTTGGATACAGCCATTCTGCCCAAGTATAACCAAAGGGTTGATAGGTTCCTGCCAAGCCTGGGATAACCTTAATGTGTTTTGCCCAACCACCATGGTTTGTATCGTATACGCAATGGCCTGCTGTGAGAACATGTTTGTTGCCAACCATTGTTCCGGAGCCTACATAAACCTCATCATTACTAAAAGTGATAATTAATTTTACATAGGTGCTGGTTGGATAAGATGTTGTGCTGGTGATTTTGGTACGATCATCAGAACCAAACACAGATTTGCTATTTTCTGCCTTTGGAGCATAGGGAGAGATGTAAGACTCTACAACATTATTACCTGTGGATTTGCTATCTGAGCTTGAAAATTCCATTTTACTGGCTGTTTTGGTGTTAATATTGTAGCCTATAACAGCATCAATAGCAGCGTTGCCTGTCAGGATTTCATCGCTTCCAATACCTGTTACCAGGGCTTCAGGTAAGCTGGAAAGATCTTCCTGGAGTATGGCTTCAGGATGATCCACGGGAAGCGGATATGTTACATCATCAATTGCTTTGGTACCTGTATCCAGATTACAGCCAGTGAAAAAAAGGGCGAGTAAAAGGGCTAAAGAAACTATAACCATTTTACATTTTCGTTTTTGATTTGTTTTGCGTTTCATACAAAACTCCTTTTTTTTAATCAAGCAGTTTTACTACTTAATTTTGATTTTTCCCCTTTTAGGGTTGACTTTCAAAAATTGACAGTCACTTTTAATTTGCAAGAGTCGTGCCAAATTTGGGTGGATTATTAAAAAAAAGTATTTTGCTAAAATCTTGATATCTTCTTAAACCATATATAGAAGATTTGGGCTCCATACATAAAAGAAGCTTTTGAAATTAGAATTGTTTTTTTATGATTTAACTTATGAGCTAAATAAAGCGGTTGCTTTATTTTGGCAAATTTGCAAAGAATGAGAAGTGTAAGTGATAATTAACTGTATGATAATAAAATACATGAGTTCGCGAATTTGCCAAAATAATGAGTTTTAATCAAAAAAGGGAATGAAATTTTAAAAGTCATGAGGCATTTTTCAAGACTGAAATTTGAAAAGAATTGTGAAAATGTGGGATAAGTTATTTGTATATGGATAGCTGTTAATTGTTCATGTCAAGACTGTTGTAATTGGCTCTCATGTTTTCTATATTTATTGAATTGGTTGAAAAAAATAATGCTAATCGATTAACCCCGACTTTAACCCTCATGCCATATTGTTATGAAGTTTTTTTATAACTGAGATTTTTATATTGTAAGTAGTTCCAGGAGTTTTTTAAGAATAAGCAATTTAACGCGTTATTGCTATGGAGCTCTTTGGTTTTTTGCAAATAAAGAGATCGCTTTTGGACTAAAAAGCTCTGCCCCATGTTTTTGATTAGAGGGTAAGTAAATTACCATTACTGCTAAGCCCCTTTTTAATAGATTACTCATGGCTGTACGGAGTAAAGTGCGCGGAATCCCGAACAATGGTTTTAAAATCGGGCTCAGCCTTTTATATAATGGAGTTTCATTATATTCGTGCCGCCGGAAGTGCCTTGCGGAACCCCTGCGGAAACCACAATGAGATCGCCCTTTTCAACCAGACCCTTCTCAAGAAGAATGCGTTCATCGGTATTCAGCATCTCCATAAAATCATTATCAAGCCCCTGATGATAAATCGCGTCGATTCCCCAAACCAGAGAAAGTTGGTAAAAGGTTTTTAAGGAAGGTGTCATTCCCGCGACCCTTATTTTTGGCCGAAACAGACTGATTAGTCGGGCGGTTTGCCCTGAAATGGTATTGGCAACAATTATTTTTGCTTTTAATTCTTCTGAAGACTTGCAAATAGACTGAGCTATAGCCAGTTGGGGATAAAAGCTCACATTGCTTTCAGTATTGATTCCCCAGCCCCTGTCCACACCGAGGTTGGATTCCACATTGTTGGCTATGGTACGCATCATGGCGATGGATTCAGCTGGATATTTGCCAACTGCTGTTTCCGCTGATAACATTATGGCATCGGTTCCGTCGTAAATGGCATTGGCCACATCGGTGACTTCCGCACGGGTGGGTAGCGGGTTGTGAATCATGCTTTCCAGCATTTGAGTTGCGGTGATGACTGGTTTGCCCTTCAGGTTGGCTCTGCGAACAATAATTTTCTGGTAAACCGGAACCATGGCCAGGTCGCATTCGATTCCCAAATCGCCTCTGGCTACCATTACTCCGTCTGCTTCATCGAGTATTTCGTCAAGATTGTTCAGGGCAGTGTCACGCTCTAATTTGGCAATTACTTGGGCATTTCCGCCAAGGCGTTCGATTTCACGCTTTAGAACAATAATATCCTCCCGTTCCTGAACAAAGGAAAGAGCCACAAAATCCACCTCATTTTTCAGGCCAAATGCCAGAGCCTTGAGGTCCTTGTCTGTGGGCGCGCTCACCGAGAGCTTTTGCCCGGGAAAATTTACTCCCTTGTGGCTTTTTAGTTTGCCCCCATTAATGACCCGGCATTCAATAGCATTTTCTGTTTTTTTTTCAGCTTTAAGGCTGATATAGCCATCATCAAGAAGGATTTTGCCGCCAATTTGAATATCTTCCAGTAGTTTGGCGTAGCTAATGGGTAATATGTGAATTCCTTTGTCAGTGCTGTAGGAATCTCCAGGTTTCAGAAAAACCTGTTGATTATTTTGAAGGTCAACCGAGCCCTTGGGTAAGTGGCCCACACGGATCTTTGGACCACTCAAATCCTGTAAAATCCCGATGTTTTTGCCTGTTTCTTCGCGAATTTCCTTGACCAGATTGATGACTTTTCTGTGTTCTTCGTATTCTCCATGAGAGAAATTCAAACGGATTACATTAAGACCAGCATTAATCATCTCCATTAAAATTGATTTGCTGCTAGACCCGGGGCCGATGGTGGCTATGATTTTTACTTTATCCATAACTCTTTATTCCTTATTCCAGGGAATTTTTCAAGTTCTTTTGCAAATAGATTTCATTTTGTTGATAATGACGGGGCTGGGATGTTGTGGAAGAGTTATAATTTTATGATCTGGACTTGACATAACAGTAAAAATAATTATCCTTAGCACATAAAGTTTTTTTCTTGGAGGATAAAAAATGGTTGCTATTATAATCGCTATTTTGTGTATTGCTTTTTTTGTATGGTCGATTCTTCCTTTTGAATTTCCGATGAGCCTTCAGTGGGGTGAATATATACTCAGTTTCCTGAAAGGCGGAGGACCGATTTTGGCCGCGTTAATTGGTTTGGTTTCCTTTTTCATTGGTGTTGCTGATATTAAGGACAAAATAGAAGAAAAGAAAGAAGAACAAGAAGCTCAAACCGAAGAATCTAAATAATGGATGTCCTACCAAGCCCTATTTGGGCTTGGATTTTATTGTTTATATGGTTTTTCTTAGCTTCAATAATTTGTAATTTCAAATCTTTTTAGTGTTAAATCATAAAAAAGGATGTGAAAAATATCTTCTTGGAATACAAAAATTGCCGATTATTCAACAGGCAATAATAAACTTGTCATCCTTTATAAAGATTCCTTTATTGAAGGGGTTGACACTTTTATTATTAAATTTTAAGATAGCGGCACTCTTGGAAAAATGAATAGTATAAAAAATAGAAAAATAGTATTTCTTTTACTATACATGAATTAGAATAGGATGAGATTAAGATGAAAACGATTTATGTAAAACCTAGCGAACTGGAACGGAAGTGGTATCTTGTAGACGCAGCCGGGCAGCGAATGGGCCGTATAGCTTCTCAGGTAGCTTCAATACTTCGAGGTAAGAATAAGCCCTATTATTCACCCCATCTTGAATGCGGTGATTATGTGATTATTATTAATGCCGAAAAAGCGGTTATGACAGGCCGAAAAGGCGAAGATAAGATTTATTATCGCCACACAGGATACCCGGGTGGTATTCGCCAGATGACTTACAACAAGGCATTAAAAAGAAAGCCGACTTTTCCCATGGAAAAGGCAATTAAGGGTATGCTTCCCAAAAACCGTCTTGGCAGAAAACTTTTTACCAATGTAAAAATTTATGCCGATGATAAGCATTCCCATCAGTCTCAGAAACCTGAGGTCATTGAAATATTGAAGACGAGGAGTTAGTCGTGGCAGATAATTTAGCAATCGGAAAAGGTAATAGAAAAACCTCAAATGCCCGTGTTTTTTTGAGAAACGGTGCTGGTATTATTACTGTAAATGGAAAAAAACTGGAAGAATATTTTTCAATTGAAGTTGTCCAGAATCTGGTAAAAAAACCTTTGGAAATAACTGAAAATTTGGGAAAATTCGATTTACTTATTAATGTAAATGGCGGCGGCTATGCCGGACAAGCAGGCGCTTGTGTTCATGGTATTGCCCGTGCCTTAGTGGCTTATGATGAATCAAACCGCTCTACATTAAAAGCAAATGGTATGTTAACGAGAGACTCGCGAATGGTTGAGCGAAAGAAATACGGTCAACGAGGCGCTCGCAGAAAATTCCAGTTCTCAAAACGATAATTTCATCATTTCTCTTTTATATTTAAATGGCAGACACCAGCGGCTTTATTTTGGTTGAGAAAATCGAACGAAAGCCTAAGGGGTTTGCCATTTGTTTTTGCTCCAATCATGAAAAATTAATCTTCTCTGAGGAAAAACTTCTTGAGTTCGCGCTTTATGAAGGACGCGAAATTGATGATTCCCAGTGGAATATTCTGTATAAAGCCTCTCAGTTTGAATTGGTTTATCAAAAAGCTGTTTCCCTCCTTTCCTTATCTGCTCAAAGTGTTCACATGCTTAAGCAGAAGCTCCTGAAAAAGGGTTTTTTGCCATCAGTTATTGATGAAGTGTGTCAAAAATGCAGTGAATTGGGTTACCTTGATGATGAAAATTTTGCCCGGCTCTGGGTGGCTGATCGGATTCAATTTAAACAGGAGGGGAGAAGCCCTATGGTTTCAGCCCTGATTCAGAAAGGTATTAATCCTGGTTTGGCAAAAATGGTGGTTGATGAAGAATTCTCCTTGGAAAAGGAAGAGCAAGCTGCCGCTATTTTATTTGAAAGGCTTTTGGGTCATTATAATGACCCTGCTGTGCTCCTTAAGAAGATGGTGAACCGTGGTTTTTCCTATTATCTGGCTAAAAAACGTGTTGACTCGTATTTCAGGGACAGGGAATTCTTTCCGGAGGATTGATTTTCCCGGCACGATTCATTGAAATACCTCGGGTTACTAAGGCGTTAGGGAATAGTATGATAAAGCTGTAAAGTATTTACGGTAGATGGTATAACGTTCTTTGCTTGGAGTTATCGAAAGTAAAG
>JAFGWI010000098.1 GCA_016937215.1 Spirochaetales bacterium
CGGTCGATGGTTTGTTATACATCCAGGGGCTTTGTTTGTAAAACAATTTGTTTTGTTTCAAGCTGAGATCCTTCACTCCGCTTCGCTATGTTCAGGATGACAGGGTGGTGATTTCGCTGTGTTCAGGATGACAGGGGGGTGACTGCTTTGCTCAGGATGACAGGGGGGGTGGCTTCGCTTTGTTCAGGATGACAGGGTGGTGATTTCGCTTTGTTCAGGATGACAGGGGGTGGCTTCGTTTTGTTCAGGATGACAGGGGGGTGGCTTCGCTTTGTTCAGGATGACAGTGGGGTGATGCTGTTCAGGATGATAGCGAACATCTTGTCGAATAATTACCATCCAGTTTCCGAACTATTCATTTGTATCAAGATCATCCTCATGATCATCCATTGGCTCTTTATCTGTTTTCCTTCGCTTAACGCCAAAGGTCAGATTAAAGCGTTCCCTGTTTTGTTTGTCCTTTCTGAAAAGATATTGACCCGCCTTTTTCAGTTTCACAACGGGAAATTTTAAAAAGGTATATGCCTGATTACGTGTTTTTTTGGTTTCGCTGTAATTTTTTTCCGCTTCCTTGTCTGAATAAAGGTCTGTCATCTTGTTGGAATAGTCGCCGGCTTTATCCAGAAGGGCCATGTCAAAACGAATGGCTTTTAATTCTTCGGGGTACCTTTTGCCCAGAACCGATAAATCGTTCAAGCCCTGAATACGGGCCACCGAGGCTTTACTTCCGGACAATATGTTTTTCAAACGGACCATGACATTATGATTGTCCTGATAGGCGTATCTGAAAGCAGCGACCAGATCATCGCGTAATTCAAAGGCCTCGTGATGTTCCTTCTCCCATTTATCAGCCGCCTCCTGGTTCGCTCTCCAGATAGCCATCCAGAGGGATTCCGCTTCGCGGAGGGCGCCCACTCGTTCGGGGATTTTATCACAAAAGGGCCAGTCGACTCCAATACTGATGAAATTGTCCTTGAATGGCAGGCAGAATTTATATAGGTTTTCTGATTCCTGGGCAAAGACATCAACCGGCGGGGCTAATCTTGTGATAATTTCCTTGTCGGGAATGGCTTTGATTTCAGCCAGATTTTTTTCATAATCCTCTTTGTTGCCCATTCCAGGCCTCCTTTGTTCACAGTTGTCAGCTGTTTGATTATTGGTTAACATAATTTAAACGGGTTGCTTGAAACACTATTTTACAAAATCCAGACCCTGGCAGTGGCATAAGCTTATAACAGGCCTGTTGATGTTATTTTTGTAAAACAATTGTTTATAACACCCTGAATTTATTTTAGTGAATAAATGGTGTGAATGCAAATTTTATTGTAAAAAAATGGATAAATTTTAACCGCGAACAACGAATGTTGATGAAAATTACGCCTATGACCGCGCGTGCTGATATCGGAAATTAAGGGAATAGTTTTGATGAGCTGGATGTGGGCTAAGGAAGTCGCCAAAAGCACATCGGTAAACCCAGGCCCCCGGGCCGGAGTAGCGGGGCAGCCTGAATTGCAAATAATACGAATAAATTCAAAAAAATCGCTCAGTTTGGGTATAAAGTAAATGCATCTTTATTCTTCAAAACAATAAAATGGGGCCAAGGTTGTTGATTATTTTCATGATTCTAATGAAAAATATCCAAAAACAGGGTTAATTTTTAGTTAAAAAATAAACTATTTTTCATCTCTAGGGCTGAGCCTGATAGACTTATGAAAAACCCTATGTTATATTCGCTGCAAAAGTGGAATTTTAAACACTTAATTATAAAACAGGGTAAATTTTGTAGGGATTACGTGGTGTTTGGGACTTGTGGATATAGGGGTTATATTCTAAGTGACAAATAAAGTGAAAAAGAGCTTCCTTTTCATTTAAATTATGTTTCTTCCTTCCGGATTTTTTCTTTTCTATAGGTTTTATTCCAGTTTGTTTGTTTTTACTTTGATGAAGGCCTGACGCGAGGCGCGTCAGGGCTGTTTTTAATAAAAATATGTTTGTTTGATATATAAAACGGAAGGAGAAGGGTTCGCTGTTTTTGAAGGGAGCCTGGTTTTGATGTTATGAAAAAGGTTGTTTTTGGGATTGTTTTGATGGTTTTGAGTGGATTTGCTTGGGGGGATTGGGTTACTATATGTGATGAAAGCTTTCAAAGCGCGGATTTGAAAGTTGAAGTATATGATAGTGAGAATGTTTTTATAAAATCGTGGATTGAACCTTTTGAGATATATCCAAGTATGACTATTCAAATTCGAAAATATGAATTTTTTTATTATGGGGCAATTACCTTTAAAGTCACTTTTGGGGAAGATATCGATACAAGAGAATATATTGGAAAAATAAATGGAACAACCTATTTTTCCAAAACCGATACATATAAACAGACAATAATTACAATATCTAATAATGAGCGACCTACTCTGAATGTTAATATGGCTGGCTATGGGTGGCCTTTTGGTAATTTCCTGCATAGCAAAAGCTGGAGTTGGAATTTGTCCTGTGATACAGAATGTCCAGCAATAAATGATTATACAATTGAGGCCATTGACCCCGATAATAATCCAATACCTGTCAATAATTGGTATGGGAATGGAGTCTCATTAACTGCTAATTTTTCAGATTCAATTTCCGGTATAAATCCCAATTCTTTATCATATGATTTTTTGGGGTATTCTGAGTTCAGTGGCATTTTTACAAATGGATCAATTATAGATTCTCCATTACCTCCTTTACTACGTGAAGGATTGAACCAAGTTGATTTTAGTGGATCTGATAATGTTGGCAATACCTTAACTCAATCTATTTATTTTGGATATGATAACACAGGACCTGATTCTGTATCTGAAAACAGTATTGAATATAACTATTTATCTGAATCCATTGCTGAATCAGATTCTATAATGTCTTGCTTTTCAGTAATAAGCGGTTTGAATGTAGTATGGGAACCTGTTACAGACAAAGCAGGTGATGAAGCAGGTGTAGGAACAGAACTCTATCAATTAAAATATGGCGATGATGAAACGAACTATTTTGAATGTTATAAGGACGAATCTGAACAAGACTTAATTACCCAAATCGATGAAGAAAGCATTACAATTACGAATGCTGATTGGGAAGGACATCTGACAGTTCCTGATAGAAATTATATATCGTTTACGGGTTCAGAGCTTTCAAAGGAGGCTATAGTTGAGTGGGAATATAATTTCTCGGTTGAGTTAAATCATTTTAATATGAGAATCTGGTTTGCAGATTTAATTAACAATACTTCCGATATAAAACAAACAGCCATAATATGTTATAAAGAAACATCGAATTCTCCCTGGATTTGGATAACGAATATAAATGAGACGGTTCAATTAGTACCTGAGGGACCGTTGGGGCAAACACCTGAAGCTATTTTTGACTGGAATTTTTCGCCAAAAAAAATAAAGGGCTTGAAACTGTATTTATATAACTTAAGTCATTCTTTTAAACCATTAATGGCAAGTAGTTTTGGTAAACTTAATTATATATCACAATCCATAAATTTCGCTGATGAACCCAGTTTTCATTTCCCCGAAGGTGAAATGAAAAAACTTCAATTTCGTGGTGTTGATTTTTTAGGTAATCCAGGGGAATATACAGATAAAGAGGTTTATAATCCTCCAGATCCCGATTGCCTGCAAATTGATTCAATTAAATTTGATCTTACTAAAATCCATCTTGATCCTGAAACTAATAAACTTTGTTATCCATTAGTAATTAATCTCTCAGCAGATACTGTTTTTTCTAATCCCATGGTAAAAGGAATAAATATTTATGCTTATAACAATGATATTGGACTATATAAGGTTAATGAAGAAATAATTTCACTAATTGAGTGGGATGGAACAGGAGAATACATTTTCACAGAAGGTGAATTAAGAAATTCAACTAATTCAATTTTTGAAGGGCAGGAACTGAATTATTTTACCACACTCGTTATTGCAAAATCCGATGCTGATATAGATGGTGATGACTTGGAATTGAAAAGTGGTATTGAGATATCAGGACCTGATGTTCCAACCGAAGCAGATTATAATTTAGAATATCCAACTCTCTCAAGGATAAGCATAAAAACTCCAGATTGGGTTGAAAATACTACGTATCAATATACTGCAGAATGGATTGATCTGTATTATGATGCTTTTGATAATTTAGGTTCACTAACAAATTACTATTTTGCTATTGGTACAGAGAATGATCCTCTGGCGTATTCATCCTGGCAGTTATGTAACCCTGATGTGTATGAACAAGGATTACCTGGCTATCATATCATGTTATCCAATCTGGAAAATGGATCGAATGTTTTTACTCAGGGAATGGAAATAGTTATTAGAGCCAAGGTTGTTAACGAGTTAGGGTTATCATCTACCATTTTGAGTTCTAATCCTATAAGAATAGATAAAAGCAATCCATCGCTAGTTTTTGATAATAATGGTTTCGCAAATGGGATTGATAGAATATATATAGGTATGAATTTCCTTGAAGATATTCCCTATACCGAATACAAGTTAGCCGCAGTATGTATTGAAAATACTGACCCCTTGGTTATCCCGGAATTTAATGGAGAAACTGATTTTAAAACTATTGCAGCTTTAGATAATTTTTATGAATGTGATGTTCCTTCATTAAATGGAAATTTGACTGATGGTTCGTCTTATATTGTAGCTTATGAATTGATAAACCGGGCAGGATTAAGCGTAAAGGGCATCAGTGATTCAATCATTATCGACCGAATTGCTCCTGAAATATCCATACTTTCTCCTGCAATTTTGGATATTGATCAAGCCATTTATTCAGATCAGGATCATTATGTTTTTAATACCAACAATATGGAAATCCAATATAAGTTGAGTGATAATAGCGGTCAGGCTGTTCAGATTTCATTTAATGCTTTTGATCCGGAAAATAAATCCATCGGGATTATGGAAACCAACGGAAATGTGATAATAAATGGAATAAAAAATGAATACGGTATGTATCAGCTTACTTGTCAGTTAGAAGATAAAGCAGGAAATAATTCGTTTTACAACATATATTTAAGATATAACCAACCAGCGAGTATTGAAATCGATTTGGAAACAACACCAGGAAAACCTATGACGCTTACTGCCAATATCAGTGATCCTGATGGTTATGGTAGAGATCAACAGCAATACTCCTGGAATATTGGTTCTGCCAGAGTCTTGTCCCCACCAACAAACTTAAATGAAAAGTCTCCCTTGCTTATGTTTCTTCATGCCAATGATAATGATCCATTAACTATCTGGCCAATTAATTTGGAGATTGTAGATGCTGATGGATTAACTTCAATAGGTAATGGCGAAGTAGTAGTTCATAATACCTATGAGGGTAACCTCTATTATAACGAGATATGGAGCGATACCCATATAATAACTGGAGATGTAAAAGTTTCCGGTTGGATTTACAAGACCACTGATAACATAAACCTGACCATAGCTAATGACGCCAACATATTGATCGCCCAGAAGCCGGACGATACAACTGATCCATTAACCGAAGGTTATAGTCTGACAATAGGAAATGGAAATCGATTAACGGTTAAGCCCGGCGTAGTTATTTCAACGGAAACTGATGATTATTTCTGGCAGGGTATTCGATTACAACAAGGCTCAAATACTGTAATCGGCGAAAATCGCCCGGCATATCCAGTACTGATTAAACAGGCCATCTGCGGTGTGGGAGTCGAAAATGGAGCTAATACCGAACTGTATAATACTGTTTTTGATCATAATTTTATTGGTGTTCAGACATTATCAACCGAACTGCTGATAGAAGCCTGTGACTTTAAGAACAGCTATTACATTGGAGTCAAAGAGGACTTTGACCCTGATGAGAGCAATGGCCAGCCATTTACAGAGCTTACAGACTCCACTTTTGGCGGCAATAATAACCAGGAACCGAATTACATGGATTATTATGATTCCTCTGAAACCAGAATCGAATTAGGCGAATAGGGGGATTTGAAATGAATATTAATTTTAAAAATCGAGTAAACAGTAAAATGAATGCCAAAAATGGAAGGAATCCAATTATGCCTAAGAAACAATTTCTATGGGGATTATGTTTTTTTATCCTCACTGTATTAAATATACCTGCATTCGCTGGTGTTGAAAGCATCAGAACCTCATCATCTCTTGATTCAAATTATCAAGCATCCAATATGATAGACGGTGATATCAGTACAGGGTGGAAAGCCGAAGCGGACTCCGAGAATGGCTGGGTTGAACTGGAATTTGACAGCCCTTCCCGTGTTTACCAGGTTGAATTGCAGGGAACCATTCAAGCTGATGTCGTTGATGTGTTGTATTTTCAGAATAATCAATTTAAACGCTTTACAGCCGGGACTTTGAATAATGTCAGTAATAATTCAGTTTCCATACTTACAAATAGCGATGAATTATTAACAGAAAAAGTCCGTTTAAATATCAAAGGTATTGCAGCGGCATTTGAAATTAAAGAAATAAAAATTATCAGTGAAGCACAGAATTTCTATTACCGAAAATTGAAACCAGAGTCGATCGAAGATCTTGGTAATGCGCCACTGATCAGCCCTGCCGAAAACGCAGCTGACGGCGACTTATCCACTTACTGGCAGGCTAATAGCTATTATCTTTCGACACTGCATCCTGAAAATCTGGATGATGTTATGACACCATTGACGGGGGATTATAGCCATAGTGCTGAATTCAACCTGGCCGGCTCAAGTTCTATATCCCTGATCAAACTTTATTTCCGTGAAAATACCAAAGGTTTGTTCAAGGTTTATCTAAGCCAGGGCGATTCTGAAACACTCATTTTTCAGACAACCGACCCCACAAGTGGCTGGATGAGAATTAACCCTTCGGCCAACCAGAATATAACCAAAATCAGAATTACCGTTAATGGCGCCGATATGAGAACCGGCGGTATAGCCGAAGCGGAATTCTGGGGATACGGAAAATACCCTGACCCTAAGAATATTCGATTTGACAAACCGCAAAACCTCTCAGACCAGTTTATATTGAATTTTGAGGCTTTGGAAAAAAAAGCCGTAGAACTCCAAATAGCCACACAGGGTATCAATTACACAAACCTGCAAGTGAACATTAATCAGGAAGAATTTTCAGTCTCTCCCGGTTCCATATTGAATGGAAACGAAATTTATACCATAAAGGTACCAGCTTCGGCTATTTGGCAGGGAAGCAATTACCTTGAAATCGCCGGCAACGCCAACATTAACCTTTTAAACGTGAACTTTCTATGGGACAAATTCTATGAACCCTTTGTTCAGTGGAACAACAACATGGTCGCCGGTATGATTGATTTACCCTTTCCAATGGAACTCGAAACAAGCCGGGTTATACAAGCAGGAAACACCGATGTAAACAGCCTTGAATATGACTTCTGGAATGATTTGATTAATGGAAATAACGAAGAGCTCCTAGCTTTTAACAGCAGCGGTAACCATGTTGACAGAATCAACATTATTTCACCACCAGAAGCAGCCCTGGAATTATATGGCAGCCCATCAGAGGCCGCACTGCCGGAAGTACGAATCGTCTGGCCACCTGAAAAGGCATTGTCATCTGCCTTTCCACCGGAAACCAATAAACTGATATTATACACCCCTGACGCAAACACCAGTGTAACTGTAAATGGTGTTCAAGCCACCAGTTATTCAGGAAACGCCCATTTTAAAACCCTAAGCTTTGAAGCGATCGGGCTGATTCCACGCAATTATACAACCCTGAATTTTTACGCCATAGACAGCCAGGCCCATGTAAATGAGTTTCAAAGAATTATTCCCCCTTTTGCCAGCCCAATATTGAATATAGACCAGGATAATGAAACGGTCACCAGTGATAATGTGTTTGTTGTAAGCGGCACCATTCAACCCGGCTATACCTTGAAAATACAAGGCCATTCTGTTTCCATCTATAATCAAATCTTTTTTGATTTTATCAACCTTTTACCGGGATTAAATTTAATTGAAGTGACGGCCTTGTCAAACGGAGCCGTTGCTGAAACCCAAACCTTAAGGGTCATCAAAACCGATCAACTGGATTTTGAAATTACATCACCTGAAAAAAATTCCTATCAAACAAATAACGAAGTGGTTATTGAAGGTATTATAAACGGTTACGGCCCCTTTGAAGTGGAAATAATGGGTGAAGTGACAACAGTAAACGGAAACACCTTTACCAGTCAGCCTTTAACCCTGGCATCTGGAGAAAATACCATTGAAGTGAAAATAACCGACCAGGCTGCTACCAGTAAAACCAAAACTGTTATTGTGAATATTGATTCACAAGCCCCTGTGATAAACCTTTTATCACCTATCAATGGAACTCTGACCAATATATCCAGCCTCGAAATAAGCGGTAACATAAACGAAAGTAATCTGGCATCAGCTTGTCTTAAAATAAACGGAGAAACCATAAACCAGTTTTCCTTAAGCGGAACTAGTTTTAATTATATACACGATTTATCCATGGTTATGGACGGCAACATCTTGATAGAAATCGAAGCCATTGACATGGCCGGGAACATCGCCATTGAAACAGCGACCATTACCCGTGATACAACCTCACCAGAGGATTTCGAAGTGACGGTTACACCTTCTGGATGGAGTACGGACAACCAACCTGTTATCGACTTCGCCAGCAGTGATAGTGGAAGTGGAATAGACCATTATGAGGTACAAGTGAACCAAATAGTTTCAACAGGAGAGACTCCAGGAGATGATGGTGAGATTATCATTGATTATGATTTATTTCCTGTAAGTTCAAATAGTTATGATCCATCTATCCATTCTATACAACTAAATCCATTGGATGTAGATGGTGAGTATAGCATTGCAGTTATTGCTGTTGATAATGCTGGTAATCTAACACCTTCATTTGGAACCTTCCAATTGGATAGGCAAAATCCTTCAATACCTTCAGGATTTAAAGCCATCTCTGGAATTAACCAAGCTTTTTTGAATTGGGATGATAATGATGATGAAGTATCAAAATACCGGATCTATCGAAATGGAACCTTATATTTGGAACTTCAAAGAAATGAAAATAATCTGATACTTGATAATTATATTGATAAAGGATTAACAGCAGGAACTGAATATGATTACGCCATCGCAGCTGTAGACCTTGCCGGAAATGTGAGCCCATTAAGTAGTACTCAAACCATTGTGGTTGGCAAAGAAGAAAAAACAATCGAAAACGCCGGTGGTGAGGTTGCTTTTGAGAATCTGGAAATAACAATTCCTGAAAATGAATTTGAAACAGGAAACAAAGTTGTGGTAAGTGCAGTAGAAGAGCATTTACCAGTCAATAAATTCGCAGAAAAACTGGGAAATGCTTTCAGTATTAAACGAACCACATCTTCCGGTTGGATAATTGACGAACCCTTTACCAAATATTCTGACCTAACATTTAAAATAAACCCGGAAGAAATTCCTGAAGGTTGTTCAGTATGGGACTTAGGCATATATTACTGGAATGAAACCGGAAAAAACTGGGAACACTTGCAGGATTCTTATTATGACGCTGAAAAGAATACCCTTCATGCCACAGTGCTCCATTTTTCAGAATACCAGGTGATGGCAGCTCCCTACCGGAACCCTGATATGAACGGCTATAATGATGTCGGCCTGTCTCCCGCAGGTACCACTTTTAATAATCACCATGAAACGGTTTCACCACAGTCCGGTGGTATGCATATTACCGCAAGCGATTTTACCCTGCCCGGGCCGGATAATTTCGACCTTGTAATCAGCAGGAGCTACAGTACATCGGAAGCTGAACTTTTTGCCAAAGAAGGCCTTGCACCTATTAAGCACTTTGCATACGGCTGGAGCATCAACCTTCCCTGGCTTGAGGACCATGATGATAAAAAATATATTCGCCTTGAATCAGGTGTTAAAATCAAAATAGAAGAATGGAAAGATAACAGTTTTGTTTACAACCAGAATGGCACCTATTTCAAACTCACTCATGACGAAGAAAATAAAGATTATACACTACAGCTAAAATCCGGTGTAATATATAAATTTGATGAAGACGGAAAGGTAATAAGCAAAACCAATCGAACCGGTAAATTCCAAATTACCTATCATTATGATGCGACCCACACCAACGAACTTGATTATATAGAGGACGCTTTAAATCGCGAGGTTGAATTTGAATATGAAAAAAAAGGCGATTATCGGCAAATTACCGCCATTAACTATAAAATTGATAACACTCCTGAAACGATTGTTTTCACCTATGATGTTGATGTTGATGATGAGCAAGCAATCGGTAAATTGAATTCCTGTACTGATTTTATGGGCCGTACCACAATATATGAATATACCGACGTGATGAACCTTGAGTATGGCTATGATATTACTGATAGTGTGGAAAGTCTGAGTATTGAATGGTATACAAGGGAAAATAATTATAGACAAGCTAGTGGCGTATATTGGATTCAGGACAGCAATGGACATTGGGTTGCTTGTCCTGATATCAATAGAGTTAAAAAAGATATACCTCCTGAATATGATGAAAGTTATACAGAACCAAATACTGTAAACAATTCTCATGAAAGTATTTCTTTCCAATTGTTGAATCGTATAACCTATCCTACAGGTGCTGTCCAGAGTTATACCTACAATACAAATATTATTGATACAGGCCAAGAGAATTTTTACTATGTTGAAACTGGTTCTCATAGCTTGGGATCCGATTATTACCCTTGGACATTTAAACTCTCTTATAAAATCAGATATCTGGGTTATAAGATAACAGTAAAAAATAGTACCCAATACGGAGCAACAACTGAGTATAAATATATATTAAACCCATCAAGTGGAACACTTGGTGATCAGGGTTATATTCCAGCAAGCCGGTTTGTGGCAACCACAAATATTCAACGAGATCAGCTTAATTCCATATATGAATATGATTATATTTACAAATCTGAAAAAATTGATAAGACTATTCTGAAGAGCCACATTGTTCAAGGTCGTAATCAAGGTGATTTTGATACAATCAGTTACAGTTATTATGATACAACTGAGTTAGTCAAACAAGTGCACCATTCCCGAGGAAATTACAATATTGACTACACCTACGATTCCTATGGAAACAGAACAAAAACAATCGATGGGCGAACCGGTAAAATTTCAGAAACCTTTTATCTTGACCCGGCTTCAAACAATCCAAATATCATGAATTTGCTTGATTATACAGTAGAAACAGATACAGTAGATAATAACTCAACTATAAAAACCGATTTTCTCTATGAAGATGCCTCGTACATCGAAATTGGAAAACCTAGCAAAATTATTATCCGTTCCAATGATATTACGACAAAATCAAATGAAATCGAGATGACATATACCGAAAAAGGGCTTCTTTACACCAAAAAATCCCATGATATCACAACAAAATACATCTATGATGATAATAATTCCTATCTTAAAGAAGTGCAATTATCCGGGTTTAATGTAAATGGAGACGATCACATCATATACGAAGGTGATACCATAAGCACTTATTACCATTTTTATCCGGATACAGGGCTATTAAACTATGTGAAAAACAACCATAATATTATAACAGAATACAAGTATGATAAACTAAACCGCTTAACACATATTTATTTAAAAGAAGGTGAAGCAATTGATACAGCAGAAGAAATCTGGTCTAAACATAATGATATTAATGATTCAGAAAACACAATTACTGTCATCGATGAAAGAGATCACCAGAAAATATATTCCTTTGATAGCCTGAACCGACCCGATTTTATAAGCGAGAATATACCAGTCGGCGGTCTGACGGTTCCAAGTACAATAGATAATGTTTTCGATGAATGGGGGCGGCTTACTGATATAATAAAAACCGATTATGATTATATTATTAATTCTGAGGGTAATATTAAAATTGCGAATAATCCAAAGGAGTTAAGAACCCATTTTGAATATGACGATTTGAACCGGATTCAATACATCATTTATCCCGATGAAAATGGCGTAACCGACTCAGGTGACGACCAGAATAACTGGACACCCTATATAAAACTTGTGTATACAGACGCTGAAAACAGAATCCAGATTTATAATGAAAACAATGAACTTGTATCAAACCAGAAATCAGACTGGGCAGGAAGGCTGATTGAAGCTATTCAAAATGTTTCCACTGAAAATGATGAAAGCTATACTTGGAATTACCACTATAATAGCAAAGGAAATATACTAGGCAGTGATGTTATTATCAACACCAAGGAAGGTGAAACTCAAACCTATCAACTTGGAACAAACATCTATAATGGTTTAGGCCAGCTAAAAGAGAGTAAATTACCCGGTGTAGATATATGGGACGCAGAAAATGAAATTCTGCAACCAAACCAAGTGCCCACCCAGAGCTTTGAATATGACAAATGGGGAAACCTGATTCACGCGCTGTCACCTAAAATGAATAAAATGGCCAATGCTAACGAAGCCAAACCTGAAATGAAATACAACAGACTGAACATGCCGATACAAGGCATTCAAAAATACAAAGATGGAGACACCTGGAAAGAAATAATCACAGAAACCTTTTATAATGACAGAGGCCAGATTGTAAAAACCCAAAATATCAATGAAAATGGAGAAGCTGTCAATATATGGAAATAC
>JAFGWI010000099.1 GCA_016937215.1 Spirochaetales bacterium
AGAATTTCGCCTGGTTTGGGGCTTTTGTTTGTGAATACAATTGGTCTATGCCAAATGAGATTCTTCGCTTTGCTCAGAATGACGGCGGGTGCTAGCTCAGAGTGACAAGACAACTATAAAAATTATAATGCGATTGCCTTGTAATGGGAGATTTTCCTGTTATAGCGGTAATATTGGTACTGGTGGTTTATCGCGTTAGGGATTGGAGTTATGAAACACAGGTTTTTCAAAACCTGTGTTTTAAAGCGTTTTTTTCGGGAGAATTTCCCGAAAAAAACCTTCGAAGGCGGAGCCGGAGTAACGAAAAGCCCGGCCAGCCGGAACGAAGTGGAGGTTGGCAACGCCAAAAAAACATAAGCCAATTAAAAAAGGCAGGATGATGAAAGTAATGGCTTCTCTGTCAGAATTACAGGAGGAATATTGACATGACCGATTCTTTGAGCAATAATGTCACCAACCCAAACGATTAGGAGATTGTTGTGAAAATTCTTTTTTCTGGTATTCAACCCACAGGGAAACTACATATTGGAAATTTTTTTGGTGCGATTAAAAACTGGGTTAATATTCAGCATGATTATAAATCCTATTTTTCAGTTGTTGATTATCATTCCATCACCATAAAATATGATCCTGAGGAAATGCGCGAGCGAGTAATGGATATGGCTGTGAATCTGTATGCTTGCGGGATCGATATGGAAAAAACCAATCTGTTTATACAATCAGAGGTTCCAGGCCATGCTGATTTAACTTGGATTTTTAATTCAGTGACACCCATGGGAGAGCTGGAGCGTATGACGCAGTACAAGGATAAGGCCCAGCAAAACGCGAAAAACGTGAATGTCGGCCTTTTTGATTATCCTGTTCTTCAGGCAGCTGATATTTTGATTTATAAGGCTGAGGTTGTTCCGGTTGGAGAGGACCAGGTGCAGCATATAGAATTCACCCGGGAAATTTCCAGGAATTTTAATAGCCGTTTTGGCCAGACTTTTCCTGAGCCAAAGGAGTTGTTGACAAAAACACCAAGGGTTCTCGGCATTGATGGCGAGAAAAAAATGAGCAAGAGTCTTGGGAATGATATCGGCCTTTTGGAAAGCGGTGAGGAGATCATGAACAAGCTCAGAGGGGCCAAGACCGACCCGGCCCGCGTGACCCGGAATGACCCGGGGAATCCTGATGTGTGCAATATTTACAGTTATCATCGCCTTGTGAGCCATGAGGATGAACGCTCCGAGGTGGTGGATGGTTGTCGTTCCGCGGGAATGGGATGCGTTGATTGCAAGAAAATTTTGCACAAGAACCTGATGAAGGTTTTGGATCCGATTCGCGACCGTTATGAAAATATCAATAAAAACAAGGTGAGTGTTCGCGAGATTTTAACGCAGAATGCTGAAAAATGCCGCCGTATTGCCAAGCAAACTATTTTGGAAGTCAAGGAAAAGATGGGATTAAATCCATTATGGAAAATATAATACCAAATAGCGATCAACTGATTATTACTCGTTTGGGACCGGCGTGCTTTAATTCGCCATTGAAATTGTCGACAATTGATGGTGATAACATTGCCAATTATGTGGATGATGATGACAAGGTGCTCTTCGATATTAATCTGAAAAATCTTCGTGAGGCCATAGTGGGGAAGTCTGACATTCCGGCTTTTGAATTGGCTGGGCCGAGGGACAAGCTTTTTTTTGATCCCGCGAAATCAAAAGCCGCGATTGTAACCTGCGGCGGTTTATGCCCTGGTTTGAATAATGTTATTCGCAGTCTTGTGATGACCTTGCACTACAATTACGGACTCAGAAATATTCTGGGGATACCCTATGGTTACCGGGGTCTTGTTCCCGGCTTGGGCCCCGAGCCCATCAATCTGACGCCGGATTTTGTAAAACAGATTCACGAGCGCGGGGGGAGTGTTTTAGCTTCTTCCAGAGGGCAGCGTGATGTTGGCCAGATTGTTGATTTTCTTGTGAGTAACCGTATTGATATTCTTTTTACTATTGGTGGTGACGGTACACAGAAAGGGGCTTTCGCGATTTTTCAGGAAATCCAGAAACGAAATTTGCCCATTTCCATAATCGGAGTACCAAAAACCATTGATAATGATATTGCCTTTGTTGAAAAAACCTTTGGTCTTGAAACCGCCTTTTCCGTGGCTGGTGAAGCTATTCGAAGCGCTCATGTTGAGGCTGTTGGCGCTCCTCATGGTGTCGGTATAGTGAAAGTGATGGGCCGGCATTGCGGGTATATAGCGGCCAATGCCGCTTTGGCCATGAACGAGGTGAATTTCGTTCTTATACCGGAAATTGCTTTTGATCTGGAAGGCCCTAAGGGTTTGTTCGCCCTGCTTGAAAAGCGCCTGGCTGAAAAGGATCACGCGGTTATTGTCATCGCGGAAGGGGCTGGCCAGAACCATCTTGAAGCTGTGGCGGAAACCGATGGTTCTGGCAATAAAAAACTCGGTGATATTGGTTTGTTTATGACGGCCGCGATAAAAACTCATTTTTTAAAAATAAAAACGGAAGTGAGTGTTAAGTATATTGATCCAAGTTATATGGTGAGAAGCGTACCTGCCAATTCTCACGATGCCATTTTTTGTATGCAGTTGGCCCAGAACGCGGTCCATGCTGCCATGGCAGGGAAAACAGGTCTCATTATTGGTACCTGGCATAATCATTTTACCCATGTTCCCATGAGTTTGAGTGTGGGGAATGTCAAAAGGCTCGATCCAGAGGAACCCCTCTGGCTTTCCGTGATAGAGGCTACTGGTCAGCCTTTTATGATAAAAAATGCCTAAAAGGAGGTTTTATGAACGTACATAAACTTTTAGATACAAGCCCCTTTTTCGATATTGTCAAATATTCGGAGCATTCCAATTATTCCAAGGACAATGTGGCTTTTAGCGGGGCCCCGCAGAAACATCCCTATGATAAAAACAAGATCATTCTTGTTGCTGATCCTTTCAGCACACACACTATTTTTTATGAATTCAAATTGAATGATATTGCCCATGTTGATGAATTGTCCAGCCTTGTGTCCGAAAGCGGGGAAAGTCTGAAAATGGTAAAGCTCTGGGTTAAAAAAGGCACGATTGGATTGCGTTATGAGCCTTTTCTTGTGGCCGATGCCATGAAGGGCTTTCATGGGGGAGATGCAAAGTCATAAGAGATTGAGCTGGTTTAAATTATTCTGTTTTGAGCTAATTGCTAAAGTCCTGACATTAGAGGCTGTCGCGCTAGTGAAAGCGTTTCTGAATCAATGACTATATATGGGGTTATAGTGGTTATCTTCAGTAGAGTTGGCCTTTATTTCTCGTGAAATAACAGAAGGATGGCGTTTAAGCCTATTGGCAATCGAACGAATACTTTCTTCGTTTCTCAAGCCGATCATAATTTCACCCCGTTCTTCAGGATCTAATACCCTGTACTTTCGCT
>JAFGWI010000100.1 GCA_016937215.1 Spirochaetales bacterium
CCAGCGCGGCGCGAAAAAAGCGCGCCTCTGGGTTTTAGCAAGTTATTTTTGAAAAAATAACTTGCTATTATTACAATCCTTAACGCTTAAAATAGTGATTCCTGTTTGAGCTAAACAAATACAGCTTTTTTTTGGCGTTACCTGCCTTTGGTCATCAATGCTCCCCATTTATTGCCAATTTGTGATTCAGCTAAACATGTATCATTTAATCAATATTGACCTGGCATGAAAACTATATTTTCCACACATCTATGGTGTAGCCTTTGCTCAGATTCTGGCTAAAGACCTTTTGCTCGCTGAGACTCGTGTAATTTTTTTCAAAATAAACCAAATGGCCGTATTTTATACCCAGGTTCATCATTTCAATGCCAAGAATCTCGGCGCCTTCTTTTATGGCTTCCTTTAAATTGCCTGTCAGATAACGCATATCAATCAATACATTTTGTTCGGAGCTTTTGGTCGGCCATTTGATTAAAAGGGTTACCCGTCCACGGCCCAGAAAATATTGCCGCACAATCTGTCCGCCGCCGTCAATAATGCGCTGCAAAAAGGCTTGAAGCAGTAAAAAAGGCCCGGCGTCCTTGTAGTAAAAATAGCTGACCCATCGTTCATAATATTTATTAAAGAATGACTGAAAAGCCTTGAGCATCTTTCTGAGATTCAACTCATCATTGTCATCAAGGTAGGAAGCCAGATTGTATTGAATAAGCAATTGTGTAGGATAAATCAAGGAGCGCGGAATAATTTCCTTATAAATATCATTGGCAATATGAATCGTGTTTCTGTCGATATTTATAATCCCCAAATCAAGAAGATAGCGGACATCTTCCTCTGATGGGTCATTCATTATTTTTTCACCGGTTAAAATAGGTGAAATTATCTTTTTTACCTTTTCTTCTTTTAAACGTTCCAGAAGATTGGTGAGATGAATTTCCCGTCTCTGGATAAGGTTTTCCGAAGCCTCCTGGACCTCTCTTAAGCTGATTACCTTGATGTCCTGCTTGCGTGGAACCATTTCAAAGCAGATTTCATAGGCCAGAGCGTTTACCAGCCAGGGCTGACCCCTTGTCAAATGCCAAATGGCTTCAAAAACCTCAGGCTCAACATCGAGATTTTTTTCTGAAGTATACTGGTCAAAAAGCGATTTAATTTCCTCGCGGGAAAAATTGCTTAACTTCAGGGATTTTGCTTCAACATTAAAACCCTGAACACCTGTAACCGAATTACCGTTAGGATCGGCAATTCGTTTATAGCGAATATCTTCGACTCCGCAAAAAATAATCGACTGGGGAAATAATTGAGGGCGTTTGTCAAAGCCCGCGCGAATCTGACGCAGGATGGAGCCTAGTACATCGCCTTCAAGGGCGTCAATTTCGTCAATTAACAAAATAATAGGTTTGGGCGAGTTTTTGGACCACAATGTCAGCAGTTCATTAAAAGCAAGATTTGGCCCCTTTTCTTCCAGGACCTTTACGGCAATGGACTCTGGAAAAGTATCATGGAGATAATCCCTTGCACGCGAAGCCAGTTCAAACAAAATTCCCTTCATGCTTTCCAGAATATCATTAGCCCCGGTAAAAACCGCTTCCACATTAAGATAGAGACAATTGTATTTTCCTTCATTATTTATGAACTCGGAAAAGGCGATCAGATAGGAGGTTTTCCCTGTTTGCCGTGGCGCGTGAAGCATCATGTATTTCTTTTGCTCCACAAGCATATAAATATTACTCAAATCAAAACGGGAAAGAGGATCGATACAATAATGATCGTTTTTATTTACAGGCCCTGCTGTATTAAAAAAATGCATATTACCTCAACAATAGCTGAAATTATTTGGAAATACAACAAAAAAAATAATTTTTGACATAGAAGTTTCCCTTTTAAGTTGGCTTAACTCAAAGCGCTGAAATAACTAAAGTGAGTTTTTCACCCTGGAGCTTTTACTTTATATCCGATTTTTTGGCCAGTGCTATGTGTTTCAATTGCTTATGATAAAGTAATTCCCCTGGACAAAGCCACTTAGGCAATATATCTATTGAATTTTCTGCTGTGATGTAAGTTCATGATTCCTGCCGGCTTTTTGCTTAAATTGGGGCATATTGAATGCCTCTTGATCTGAAAATATAAAAAAAACCGGAGAAAGGCAACGCCTTCCTCCGGTAAAACAAGAGGATAATTATAAAAAAGTCACACTTGACTTAATTATACCACATCAAAATCAAAATAAATTAATTATATTAGTATAAATATAATTAATTTGATAAAAAAGGCAATATAAAATGATTAAATTTATAATGTTAATTTAGGGAGTTTCCCCTTATCTTATGAGCCATGAGTACAGGTTTTGCAGTGATAGGCAAAAAATCATCATTAATTACTGGCAATTTGGATAAAAAAAATTCAGGGGGATAAAAATCATGAAAACAGGGAAAAGGTAAAAAAGGCTGTCTGAAAAAAATCAGACAGCCGGAATCGTTTAGGTATCGCCAAAAGCATTCTCAAGGCTTGGTGTCGCGAAGGCCTGGAATAAATTACCAAGATAAACCAAAGTTGCGAGTTCTTCCTTTGAAATTAAGGTAAAACTGCTCAAGCTTTTTTGATCATAGGTAATTCCCCCAAGGATTCCCGGAGAACCCGATGACTCGGAAAGCTCGTTATTTGTGAACAAATTGCCGAACATATTGGAGAATGAAAACTGGAAAAAGATGTCATAATCTTCAGGGTAAACTTCCTGGAATTTCTGATAAAAGGCTGTCTGGTCAAAGGCCTTTTCTTTAAGGCCATCGTTGGCAACATAGGCCTTTAGGGCTTCAATATTTCCAGGGCCGACAAAAGCGTAAAGCTTTTTGCCTTCCTGATGATAGTAAAAGCGCAATTTTTCAAAAATCTTTTGAAAAAGCAGTGACATATCATTTTCTTCATATTCTGATTCCACAATAAAGCCCATTTCATCGAATACAAAGCCGTCAATCTCCCTGTTCTTATCAAGATAGACTTTCATTGTAATACCCAGATCACCCAGACTTGGATTGATCTGACTGCTATTGATCAATGTGTTGGATAATTCAATGTTTTCTTCCAGTAAATCACTGAACAGGATATCCTTTTTCAGATCGTAAGCCATGAATCCCTGAAGATTGAAGACATCCGCAAAGGCATCATAGGATCCTTGATCAAGGCTTTGGCTTAGGAAAATGAGTTTTTGAAAGTCAACATCAAGCTGCATTCCAAAAGCTTCCTGAGTGCCAAGAGCATCTGCCATTTTTCGCAGATTTGCCTCGTATTCTTTGAGGGTCTCGTCATTCTCGATGGTTTCTTCTATAAGGGCCAAGGACAAATCCATGAGTTTTTCCTGTAAAGCGCTGTTATTAATTGAAATCGCTGTTGATACAAAGCTTCGCTGGGGTAAATATTTCATAAGGGATTTGATTTTGCCAAGACCCTTTAAGCTGTTTAGAAGTTGAGAAATGTTTCCCCCGGAAGTGAACTGAATATCTCCCTTTGTGTACATCCCCAATTCATTAATCCCGATAGAACCGCTTACCCATTTGGTTTCGGTTATAAGGTCATTGGTTAAATTTCTGAAACCTTCGTATAAAAGTGTGAAAAAACCAAGATTTTCCGAATTATTCATAAGGCCCAAGCGTACCAATCCATCCATGGTTTCAAATGCTGAATCAATATTAAATTCATCGTTTTCTTTCAAACTCTGAAAATCGATCACATATGATAGGGAAGATGCTTCGTAACCATCGGCTAAATCAAGGTGAAAATGCCTTTTAAAAGTAAGTTGATCAAAGGGATGGGTTGAAAGTTCAACAATATTCTTGGTGATTTTCCAATAGACTTTTTCATTGTCCTGAAGTAGTTCCTTGATTTTGTCCTCGTTTTTTATGGTTGCGGTGAAATAAAAATTTTTGGTCAATTGCTTATCGATTTTTAATAAACCAAAGCCTAAAGGCTGGTTTAAATCGATGATTGCCGGAAAATCAAATCCAGCTGATTCAAAGATCAAATCCCTCAAGGACTTGCCTTTCATCAGGTCATCCAGTTCCGCGGCTGCAATCAAAGCTTCCGCGCGATCGATAAATTCATTCAGATTGCCCGATTGAATCCAGACAACCGTTTGGTCTGGAACCAAAGACTGTAATTGACTGTTGGGGCCAGGAGTTGATGAACAAGCTCCTGTGAACAGAATAGCAATCATTGTGAATATAGCCATTTTTATGATGTTTCTCATTAAGTTTTCTCCTTTTTTGGTTGAAACATGATACCCAAGATTATACCTCTAATTATAGAAAATATTTGAATCTTTTTATTAAAAAATTCAAAAAAGTAACATTTTTTTTTCTGTTGATGGTTTAATTTTATCCTATAAAATTTTCCGGGACGAGGTTCGGCATATTCAAGACCTTTGTATGAAGTCAAATAGTTAAATATAGAGAATCCTGTATGAAAACGCGCAAACATGATAGGCTTAATATGGATAAAGTAAGGTTGAAAAATGCCTTTGTTTTTTTTATGTGAACGCTATGAATAAATTCTTTTATGTATTGTATATTCATTAGCTTTTGATAAAGCTTTTGCTGGTGATTTTCATGAATATTGATTCTGTGATTGATATTATGGGTATCATTAATTTTGTTAAACAGGAGTATAAAAATGTCTGACGAAAAAAAACCACAGATTTTAAAATACATAATGAGTGGTCTGATTCTGGCCATTGCCTTGATCCTTATTATTAATTTGATAAGGGGTTGTCAATTTCATGGCGGCCTGAACTTTGAAGAGGGTGTGGAATTTTTCGCGGGCCATGTTGAGCTCGATTCAGGTGAAATAACGATTGAAGAGCCGCTTACAAGTCTACAGGTTTCCAATATCGCGGGTTCCATTGAAATCCTTTCTTCGGATAATGATCTGTTGAAAATGGAATATAAAATTACGGGCTCCGCGAATCAAAGCGGCAATACAAAGGAACCGAAAATATCGAAGACAAATTCCAAAATTACTATAAGCAGGCCGGATTTTCCTTTTAAAAACGTTAATTTGGTTTATAGCTTCCGGGTTTATATTCCTGGGAGTGTCAAAAGCCTTAAAATCAATAGCATCAGCGGTTCGATTACTGTGGGGAAATTAGGCTCACCGATCGATCAGAATCTTTTTGCTGTGTCAGGTTCTATTCGAAGTGAATCTGCCCGGAACCTGGAGGCCCATACCACCAGCGGCAGTATTTATTTCAATGCTTTGGGTGATAAAGTTGGGGTAACCACGATTACAGGTTCTATTGACGGGCGGCTATCTGAAAACAACGCGGTCCAAGGGGCTTTTAATAGTATTTCTGGTTCAATCAATTTAAACTTATCTAAAGACAGGGACTATCAATTTGTATTTTCAAGTGTTAGTGGTCAGCTCACTGCAAATCCGGAACCTGGCAATTTTAAAAGAGAAAAAAATAAAATATCAGGTCAATATGGCCAGAGTGGGGCCAGGATTGAAGCCGCGACTGTAAGCGGTTCTATATCATTATCCCGATAGTTACTAAGTTCTGGTTTGCTAAAGTCGTTGTTCTTGTTTAGCTAAACCGGGTTTTGACAGTTGGTTTTTAGGAATAGGAGGCATGGCTGGCAATTTTTCTAAAATGGCCAGCCAAGGCGTTTTTTGCCGGATCATTTCCGGCAAGGTGTTTTGTGAAACCACTAATGGAAACGCTTGATTACCTGTAAAAATCAGGTTATGTTTTTTATATGAAAATTTTAGCCGATTTATTGCCTCTTTTAAAAAAAGGTCGTTTTTTAATACAGACCCATAATTTTCCTGATCACGACGCAGTCGCTTCGGCCTTCGCGCTGCAGTATTTTCTCGGTTTGCATGGAATTGAATGTGAATTGACCTATGAAGGCGCTATCCAACGCTCTTCTCTGCAGGAATTGATTGCTTTTCTTGATATCGCTATTGAACCGGCAAGCCAAAGAAATATCCGGAAACAGGATAAAATCATCATTGTTGATGGTTGCAAAGGTAATAAAAATGTAACCGATCTTATTGGTAATGAAATCGCCGTGATCGACCACCATCAGGTGGCGCGGCCGGAAAATGTTCCTTTTGTGGACATTCGTCCAGAAATAGGTGCCTGCAGCAGTATTATTTATAGTTATTTTCAGGAAGCCTCGGTTGCTATTCCCCGGAGCATAGCCACTGCTCTTTTAACAGGAATTCAGGTTGATACAGCCTTGATGACCAGGGGAGTTGACCATCTGGATCTGTCTGCCTATGCTGATCTTTATACCAAAGCGGATATTGGTTTTGTGAACAGTAATCTCAGAAACAGCATTCAGGAAAAAGATTTAAGCTTTTATCGAAATGCCATCGAAAAGGTCAGAATTCAGGATGCCTTTGCTTTTTGTTATTTTGAGGAAGGCTGTAATCAGAACCTGCTGGGGATTATCGGTGATTTCTTTCTGGCCTTACAGGAAGTTGATTTTGTATTTCTTTGCGCCAATAACATTGGCCAGATCAATTGTTCCGCCCGAAGCGAACAAAAATACTGGAATGCCGGAGAGGTGGTTCAGGAGCTTCTTCGAGGAATTGGTTTTGGAGGAGGCCATGCTGATATGGCGGGTGGTATTATCAAGAATCTTTCCTTTTTTAATCCTGATGATTTGTTTTTAAAACTTTCAAAGCTGTTAGCGGGTTTTAAAAAAGCCTATTTGTCGCGCGAATAACCGATTCTTGTGCTTAAGGGCATAGGAGTCTGGTTTACGGCAAAGCGTTTTTCGACTGATTTGTCAGGCCCGCAGTCAAGCGCTACCAGCAGCTCGCCGCTGTCAGGATCTGGTTAATTTGCTCTTTTGATTTGCTTTATCGCTGGGAAAGAGGAAAATTCACTCTAAAACAGGCTCCCTTTTTTGGTAAATTGCCGGCCTGAATTTCTCCGCCGTAGCCTTCCACAATGGCCTGGGCGATTGACAGGCCAAGCCCGTTATGAATGGACTTGGCCGGCGCTCCCTGGCGATAAGTGAAAAAACGGTTGAATATTTTATCGATGTTTTCAACTGGAATGCCGGGGCCATTATCACGGATCTCCACAACAATGGAATGCTCCTGAAAACCCATTACCACGGTAACTGTGCCCTGAGGAGGAGAAAAACTAACAGCATTGTCCAGCAGGTTTTCAAAAACCTGGGCGATTTTATCGCTGGAAGCCTTGATCATGGCCTTTCTCTCGGGAAAGCTGAGTTCAAAGTTCAGATCAGGGAACCGGATTTCAAAGGCCTCCACCAAATGGGTCAGAAGAACGCGGATTTCCAGTGACTCGGGCTCTTCTTCTTCCAGGCTGGTGTCGATGCGGCTGATTTCACGCGCGCCTGAAAGAAGGCGCTCCATGCGCCCTACATCGCGCTGAATCATGTTGAGAAAATGCTGGCGCTCCTTGGGGTCCTGAGCTTCAAGGGCGATGTCTGCCGCGGAACGGATGGATGCCAGAGGGTTTTTGAATTCATGGGACAGGTCCGCGGCAAATGACTCAATAAAATTGATGTGCTTTTTTAGCCGCAAGGTAATGGTTTCCAATGAATTGGAAAGGTCGCCAATTTCATCGAGCCGGGTAGTGGAGGAAAATTGACGTGTGAGCCGACCTTTTCGGTCCACAATGGCTTCTGCTTCGTTGCGCAGACGGCGAAGGGGCCGGGCAATGGTGCCTGATAAAAAAAGACTGAGAATAATGGCAACAATAAAAATCACCACAAATACATTTAAAATACCAAGGCGCACCTCGTATAAATCTTGCATAATGCGGGAGGTTGACTGGGAAATCAGGACAACGCCAATAACGCTTTTATCCTGAAAAATCGGCAAAGCGGAAAAAAGAGTAACCGAACGCTGCCCTCCTTCTGAATAACGCCAGATTGCCCCATAATCTCCTTGTAGGGCCCTTTCCACTTCCGGGCCAAGGTGAGGTTCTTCGGCCTTGTAATGTTCTTCCACTTCAACCTCGGGTTCAGGAAGGCGTGAACCAAAGATCCTGCGAAAAAATCTTACCGGCCAGGTGACAAGTTCGTAAAGCCAATTAGCGCTGTTTGGTTTTTCAAGGTCACTTGAGTATCCCTGATAAAACAGGAATTGCTGAATTGTTTCGCCTCTTGTTTCATCCAGGCTAATATTCAAAGAATCGGCGAGGAGCATGGCTTTTTGATCCAGAATGCGTATTCTGGAATCGGATTTCTGTTGCAGTTTGTCCAGAACATCAAGCGCTTTGTCTTTCAGGCCATCGCCGGATTGGGAAAGCGAGGCAGACAAGACCCATCCTTGATGGACCATGGCATTCTCCTGGGAGTTGAGAAGCTGCTTTTCATAGGTATCGAGGTAGAGAAATCCGATTGTTGGCAAAAACACCAGGAGGATGTTGAAAGCCAGCATACGGAAGGATATTTTTGAAATAAACCGCAACAAAGAGCGTATCATTTGTCCGACTTGTAACGGTAGCCCAGGCCGTATACGGTTTCAATATGTGAAAAATCTGGCGACACCAGCTGAAATTTTTGCCTTAGCCTTTTAATGTGACTGTCGATGGTTCGATCACTGACATAGGTATTGTGCGGATAGGCTTCAAGCATTAATTCTTCACGGGTTTTGACATGGCCTGGAATGCGTACCAGGGCGCGGAGAAGCATGAACTCGGTTACGGTAAGCACAATGTTCTTGTTGTTCCATTGAATGGTGTAACGCTTGGTGTCCATGGAAAGCCGGCCATAGCTGATCACATCTTCTGCCGCGGGCTGTAATTTCATATGCTGGGCGCGGCGGAAAAGCACCTTGACCCGGGTTATCAATTCGCGCATGGAAAAGGGCTTGCACAAATAATCATCGCCGCCTATTTCCAGCCCCAGGATGCGGTCAAATTCCTCATCCTTGGAAGTAAGGAAAATAATCGGTATTTCTTCGCTGAGAGACCGGATTTTCCGGCATAATTCCAGACCATCCATTCGGGGCATGATAATGTCCAGAATCAAGAGATCGGGCAATTTATTTTCAAAGGCTTCCCAGGCCGCGAGACCATCGGAAAAACATAAAGGACGGTAACCCTCTTTTTTTAAGGCATAGGATACTGTTTCCCGGATATTTTCTTCATCATCAATCACCGCGACTTCAAATTGTTTGATCGGTTCCATGGCTGCTATTATATCACAGAAAACAGATAGAGCAAGATTCGTGAGGTTGGTATAAGTATAAAACAACAGATCTCCCCATTTTGCACAATTTTGCCATAATTTGCCTTGGTAATTACACAATGTGACACTAACAATTTGCCGATTAATAGCATAGAGTTAATATAAGAGGCTGAAGCGCGACTGGATGATGCATCATGTTCATTCTGTATTTGGAATCGTGAATTTTTTGCGGTTTTTAATTATGGAAAACAAATGCCTCGTTTTTTTTGGTCGCGCGACAAGCTCATTACCAAGCTGACAGGGAGAAAATTCATGGCATCAGGTCTATTTATTGTATTGGGTTTTTTAATAATGATTGTAATGGCCATTTTGGTATGGAACAAACAGTCCCATGATGTGATTGATCGTAAAGCTGAAGAGGATCAGCTTTTATAGAATAATTTTTCAAACACTCAGATAATATTCAATCAAGAAGGTCGGGGCTTTTGGAATTTCAGCCATTAAGGAATTTTTTTTACGAGCTCCGACACAAGCCTTGGCCTGTTTGTTTTCAAAGGGCCATTTTTTTTATCTTTTTCTTCAGTATTTATTTTTTGGGCGTTACCTGCCTCCGGCAGGCCGGGCTTTCCATAACTCCGCTTCGCTCCGAACCCCCCAGGCACGAAATTATCGTGCCTGGGGGGTTCATAAAACCATTTTTGAAAAAATGGTTTTATGTTATTGCAATCCCTAACGCGTTATTTCCTGGCTATCGATTCTGCTTAACAAAAAAACTGATTCGAAGTGTGTTGAAACAATTAATCAGCAGCTGAAAAATAGCCCCATCGTCCTGGCTAGTCATTTAACTTTTTCATAGATACATGCTTTTTTCATAGCCTCGTCTTTACAGATAATTTAAATTATAAGAATACTTTCATAGCATAGGCCGACTTAATTTCATCCAGAATGGCTGTTGTTATCCTGAACAAAGCGAAGTGAAGGATCTCGCTTGGAATAAGACAGGTTGCTTTGCTTACAAAGGGTTTACAGGGAAAATAAAGGGGCAATCTTTTGAAACATAATAGATTCTTCGTCGTTCCTTCTTAATATGACATCAGACTGTATTTTTCTTTAACGGCTGAATAATTAAAATATTTTTTCGTATCACGGCTTTTCTGCTTGTCCTTTGAAAATTTATGTAAACGTTTACATGATTTTCTTGACTCGTTGCTGGAATTATGTTATTATTAATTAATAAAGGAACTAAAAATACAAATCGGAGGTAAATATAAAAATGTTAAAAAAGACAATTTTTGGCTTATGCCTGGCCCTTTTATGCGTTGTCTTCGCGCAAGCCCAGGGAAACAATTTTTTTGAACCCCTGGACTCTTTTAATTCAGGATCCTTTGAAAAGGCTGATGGCTGGACCAATGGAAATCCTTTTAATTGTACATGGAGAGCTAATAATGCCACTTTCAGTGGCGGAATCATGTCTCTTGTATTGAACCGTGACAATGGTTCACCACCCTACAGCGCCGGTGAATACCGAACCCGCTCCTTTTATAAATACGGTTATTATGAAGTCAGAATGAAGGCCGCGAAGGGA
Source organism: Spirochaetales bacterium (assembly GCA_016937215.1). Taxonomy (GTDB): domain Bacteria; phylum Spirochaetota; class Spirochaetia; order SZUA-6; family JAFGRV01; genus JAFGWI01. Next base: position 10,753 of record JAFGWI010000100.1, read on the forward strand.
TCAGGAACAGTCAGCTCTTTTTTCACCTACACAGGACCATCGGACAACAATCCCTGGGATGAAATAGACGTGGAAATTTTAGGCAAAAACCCCTATCAAATGCAGACAAATTACTACACTAATGGAACAGGCGGTCACGAAACCATGATTAATCTTGGTTTTGACGCGTCGGCCGATTTCCATGTTTATGGTATTGAATGGCAGTCCAATTTTATTAAATGGTATGTTGATGGAAAACTGGTTCACACAGAAAATGGTTCCAGAGGGCCTCTTCCAAGCACTGCCTCAAAAATCATGATGAATTTCTGGCCGGGAATAGGTGTTGATGGCTGGCTGGGCGCCTTTGACGGCCGCGTACCCCAGTATGCTTATTACGATTATTTCAGTTATAGCACCAGTATGCAAACACCGGTACCTGAAACGCCCACACCTGAGCCAAATACTCCTGAACCTAATACTCCCACACCAACCCCGACAGAGACACCCACACCTCAGTATATACTGGGTGATGTGAACAGTGATAATCAGATAAATATTGTCGACGCCTTACTCATTGCCCAATATTATGTTGGAAGAAATCCGTCTGATTTTAATTCTCAGGCAGCTGATGTAAACAGGGATAATGCAATCAATATCGTTGATGCCTTGTTGATCGCTCAATATTATGTTGGGATTATTCATCAGTTCTAGTTTTATTTCTCGACCTTAATTTATGTTCCAAAAGGGAATTGGCTGGTTTTATCCGGCGGATTCCCTTTTTTTGTTTCGCGATAATGAACCCTCTACTGCGGAATGAGGGATGAAGCATTGCTTCTTGTTTAGCTCCCTATGGATTTGGCGGGAAGCGCGTTAGGGATTGGAGCCATGTTAACCCATTTTTTCAAAAATGGGTTAACAAAGCGTTTTCCAGCTGATTATTTCAGCTGGAAAACC